>JAYPLH010000029.1:3229-14151 GCA_038365355.1 Fidelibacterota bacterium | reverse complement strand
CACCTACAGAAAGAACTTCATCAACAAGCATTATGTCTGGTTCTAAGTATGCAGCAACAGAGAAAGCTAAGCGAACTGTCATGCCAGAGGAAAAACGCTTTAAGGGAGTATCTAAAAAATTCTCTACACCAGAAAACTTTACAATATCATCAAATTTATGATCAATTTCTTTTTTAGTCATACCAAGAATGGTACCATTCATATAAATATTATCTCGAGCTGTCAAATCAATATGCATACCTGTACCGATCTCAAGCAAACTAGCAACCTTACCGAAAATTTTTATCTGACCATTTGAGGGTTCTGTTATTTTTGATATTATTTTTAGTAAGGTACTCTTACCAGCTCCATTAGATCCAATTAAACCAATGACTTCACCCTTTTGAACATTAAATGAAACATCTTTCAAAGCCCATAATACATCACTGGAAGCAGAAGATTTTTCGTCAAAAGTGGTTAAGCTCTTTAAGCTCTTAAAGTTTTGAATTGGTTTTTTTAGATTGGATATTATCTTGCCAGATAATGTACCATATTTATCTATTTTCTTACCAAGTCTATATCTTTTAGATATATTTTTAATTTCTAATGCATTTTCCATTACAATGTTATCTTTTACTAAGCAACATCAGCAAAGATCCTTTCTTTTTTTAAGAAATAAAAACAACCGCTGATAAAAATTAATAAAGAAGAAGCCATCCCAGAAAAAATAAGATCCCAAGGCATCGGATTAATACCTATCAGGCATGATCTAAACCCTTCAATAACACCAACCATCGGGTAGAATCCATACCAAAAAACAATATCGAACTCAAATTTTTCTGATAATAAAGATAAAGGCCAAACAACTGGAGCTGCATACATTAATAATTGAGCCAAAAATTGAATACCATGCTTAATATCACGATATTGCACTGATAAACATGATAACCACAAACCGATACCTGCAGAAGTCATTATCATAATAATTACAAGCAATGGCGACCATAATATATGTATATTGGGGTAAATACCATACCAGGCCATTAGAAAGAATAAAATACTAATTGATATAAAAAAATCTAACAAACCTGAAATTACAGGAGCAAGAGGAATTAGTAATCGTGGGAAATATACTTTAGTAAAAACATTAACACTAGAAATAAGGCTATCAGTAGATCTTGTTAGGGCTGAAGAAAAATATGTCCATGGTACTAGAGCAGCATAGGAAAATACAGGATAAGGTATGCCATCACTAGGTAATTTAGCAAGTTTACCAAAAATAAGAGAAAAAATGACCATAGAAAACAACGGTCTTATTAAAGCCCACATAAAACCCATGACTGTTTGTTGATAAAGAATTTTATGTTCTCTTAAAACCAAAAAATATAATAGATCTCGATAATTAATTATCTCTTTTAAATCTATTACTTTCCATCCAGATGATTTTTCTATTATAGTGGGATTAATTCCAATTTGACTTTTAGATGACTTCATAAGAAAAAATGCCTTGATAGTAAAATATCAAGGCATTTTGGTGTATTTATTTTTTAATTGGGAGCTTTAGAAAGAAACGCCGAGGCTCAGATTGTACCTAGTTCCAAGACCATAAAACCCTTCAATACTTGAAGTGTAATCAGAGAAATATTCAGTATCTGTAGCATTTAAAAGGTGGAAGCCCACTGTTACTGGTACTGGTAATAAATCTCCAACATTATAAAATACGTGAAGATCTATAGTTGAATAATGTTTCTGCTGTGGTATGTATGAATCTCTATCTATACCAGCTGCATCCCAATCAAAATCCAAATCTTCTGGAGAATAAGAAGCATAGTGCTTGTCAAAAAATTTAAAAACAGGGTTGACGGTGAGTCCAAAAGGAGCTTTATATGTTGCACCAGCAACTAACTGTCTTTGAGGAGCATCACCAACAGGAAGTCCACCTGCGTATATTTCAACGCTGTATGTTTCTCCAGAGCGGTCATAATCAGAGGTAACATCGGCAATCACGTCATTTTCCCATCTCCAATTAGCAAGAGAGAGAGCTCCATATAGTTCAATCATACCTGACAATAATCCTACTCTAGATTCTAATTCTATGCCTTGATGTACGGCATTTACGCCCTGAACATTGTAAATCAGATCATTTTCAGTAATGACCAATTGTTTATCCTGCCAGTTTGTGTGATATAAATTGACACTGGTCTTAATATCAAGACTTTGACCAAAAAGAACTAAACCAGAATTAAGATATCCAAGGCCCAATTCAGTAGATACAACTTTTTCATTTTTCGCTTCTGGGTTTACGGTATTATTATAATTTAAATAAACACTCCTAAAATTAGGGGCTACAGAAAGTGCACCAGCGTTAGCAAAAACATTTAAATTTTCATTGAAGTTATAATTTGCGCCGATTTTGAGAGCACTACCTGGATATTTAGCCTTTTCAGATTTCTGCTCTCCTGAATCATCCATGTAATTGAAAAAATCCTCTCTCTGATATGTTGTATTTGATCCAGCAGCACTAACAAAAGCAGATAGCTCATCCTTGGAATACTCAGCTTGTAGATACCCACCCATCCAATTATTGTAACCTATATTATGGTAGGCAACTTTGTCACCAACTCTGCGAACCTTAGCTGCATTTGTTGTCCAATTGTCATTAGAGGAATCTACGTAGTAATCTCCACCAAGTAAATTTACAACTTCTCTGTAATGTTCACCTTTGTAACTACGAACATCAACTCCGGCATTGATAGTTACGTCTGACATATCATATTTTAGATTTGATATCAATCCGTACCAATCATGATGGTTTACAGAGGCTCTAATAATTGCTTTTGACCTATATTCACTTGATATATAGTCAGAATCTCCAACACCATTCGAGGCGTCAGCGTCCCAATCGCTTCTATTCCAATTAATTAACTTATCCCATTCATAGAGTCCATTAGCATCTTGCGGAGGATTTATATATTTAAAATACTCTGTGACACCTTCTTCACCAAAATCACCATTCCCAAGGAAATCGCCTCTGCTGTTAAGTGGACCTGTTCCACCACCCCTACCATTTGATCCATATAAAACTGAACTTAATTTTGTCTGATCATTAATGTCCCATGTATGATTTAGGTTGTAAACAGGTTTATGATAGTAATTTGTTCTATTGTTGATTATCCACTTGTCGCCAATTTGCTTTGTGTGCTGAATACCACCAAAAAGAGCATCTGAAAATGAATCTAACGATTCATCTGTACCCATTTTAATAGATTTCGCATTGTCTTCTGAAATATAACCCCAACCACTACCACTTCCGCCAGTATTTATTTTTCTGTAATCATTATCACCATAATCGCTATTGTATCCGGACATTGCAGACCAATCAGCAGCAGTATGTTTGTTGTCACCATCTCGCTGTCCATGCTGCTGTGGAGCACCAAGCAATGTAAAATCTAAAGTTTGATTATCGCCAATAGATTTATTGACAGTAAAGAAATATGAGTAAGCATCTGTCCAGGTAGCATCAACCCAACCTTTTCCAGTTTTTCTTTGAAGCAAAGCACTAACAGAATAACCATTTTCCATTAGACCTGAACTAGCCGTTAAAGTAGACTTTAAAAAATTGTTAGAGCCCAACTCTTGCTTGAAAGAGTAACCTTTATCCATCCCTGCTGCACTTGTTCGCACATTAACGGTACCCCCAACGGATGCAACTGCAAGGTTTGTAGCTCCCAAACCTCTCTGCACTTGAATAGATGAAGTGACATCAGCGATGCCATCCCAATTAGACCAATAAACCCACCCATTTTCCATATCATTAACAGGAACACCGTTGATCATGATGGATATGTTTCTCTGATCAAAGCCTCTGATGTTAATCCTAGAATCGCCAGAACCGCCGGGGCCTTCTGTTGCGAACGCGCCTGGAACTTCATTCATAATCATGCTGAGATCTCTAGATCCAACACGAAGCTCAAGTGCCTCCGAATCTATATCAGAGAATGCTACTGGAGTTTCACGGTATTTAGCTATTGAGGATCCTACAACATCCAATCCGGACATTTCAATAATTGAACTATTAATCGAGAAATCTAAGACCTCACTATCAGCAAAGAGTGTCAAATCATCATAGCCAATTACAGTAACTGTAACACTTGAACCAACACTTACTCCATCAATAGAGTATTCCCCGTTTTCATCTGTAGCAGATCCTAAATCTGTTTCATCAATGACAACATTTGCTCCAGCAATTCCTTGTCCAGTTTTGGAGTCAGAAACTTTACCTGTTAATGAAATTTTCTGGGCATTTTGATCAGAGGAGTCTTCTTTCAAATCAAAGTCATCTTGAGAAAAAAGAAGTCCACCTAGAATGATCGGTAGAAAATGTAGCAACAAATTATTCTTGATTGTGTTCATTGTATTTATGTCTCCATGTATGTTTTTAATTTGTGTTAATATTAAAAATGTTATGTTCTAAAAAAGGTTTATGAAATTATTTAGCTCTTAAAAGAGAGAAAAACTATTTACATAAACATATGATTTTAACTAATTCGTATGCTTATTAAAAATATTTTTTTACAAAAAATATCCATGATCTATTTTTTGGCTACTGTAATGAAATTTTATTTCAAAGCGGAGAATTAAAAAAAACTCTATACTCCAATTTTCCTATTATAATACTGTCAGGACTGATAATGTTTTAGTGACAAAAAAATTTACTTATTTTTCGTCATGTGATCTATTATTTTATTTTTGTTTTTTTTATAGCCATCAATAATAAATACTAATCCAATACTAGAGGTTATTGCCAACAAAAATGACATGATCATAATTCTTGTTTTTTGCGGGCTAATTCTTGAAGCTGGCTTATCCGGCTCATCAAGAATAGCCATTTTACTATTATTTTCAACCTCTTCTATTTGCACAAACTCTAGCTCTTGCTTTACTGTAATGTAAACTGCCATTTGGACCTCAACCTCCCTTAAAAGCCTTTGTTGCTCTAACATTAATGAAGGAGATGAAAGAATATTTCTGTTTTTTTCACGAAAGACTTTTAAAACTTCCTCAGCTCTACTTAAATCTTTAGATATCAAGTCAACTCTTTGCTGGATGTACTGCAGTTTTTCTTTAACATTAGCAAGTTTGAATCGTTTTTGTGTTTTATCAATTTCATCAATCACTGCTCTAGCTAAATCTCTTGTAAATGCTGGTTCAAAACCATAAACAGTTAATTTTATTACGGGAGAATTAAAAACCTGATTAACTTCAATCATTCGATCTAATTTTTCATTGGCATAAATTTTATCTGCAATGAACCTATCCTTATTTGTAGTATCAACAGCTCCTAAAATCATATAAAGTGGTTTATTAGCTCCAAAAGCCTCAGTGGAAAATTTTCTTACCAAGAGACTATCATGCAGTGTCCTACTATTTATAATGAAAGGATAAAGTTCTTCAGAAGCAAAATCAGTTTGCTCTGAGACTTTTGCTATTCCAAATTGGGCGGCAAGACCTCTAACACCAGCCTTTGTTTCTGAAGTGGGAATAATCGTAGCTGTGGATCGATATACGTGATCAGCAAAAAAAGTAATATAAATGAATGTTAGAGCAACAATTAAGATTGTTGTTAGAATGATTAACTTTAAATTTTTTATTATTATTGATGAATAATTTAAAAAATGAGCAAGAAAAGAATCTTCCTCGTAAATTTGATATTCTAAAATATTTTTCTTAGGGTCATTGACACTCTGAATATTTTGCTGTTCAATAACTTTTTCACGAAGCTTTTTAACGTATTTATAAGGTACTTGGTCTCGCGATTTCCAATTGTGTACTACTTGAGGAGAAACGTTCATTTCTTTGGCAATATCAGCTAATTTGCTAGTCCCAAAGTTTTTCTCTAAATGATGTTTTAGTTCTTTAAAGGTCATTTTTTATATTATCTCCAAAACAATTTTATTTTATAATTATTGCGATCTTACTAAACTGGCTAATAAAAGTATTTGACTAATGTCAGCGTATATGGATGTTAGATTAGTGGCAAAAGTTGTTAAATTGAATTCTTCAGGATTACTTTTCTCAGGCACAACAATTTCCGAACCATCATAAACCTTTGGTGAAAACAGCATTTTATTCTTTTTTGACTGGCCATTAGCATAGATAACATATGCCTTTTTATTTGCATTCTCTGCATAACCTCCAGCTATTTCGATATAGTCATCAATAGATTTACCTTTCTTAAATTGATATAATCCAGGGTTATTTACTTGTCCTGAAACCTCGACAATATTTGGTTTTCCATGTATAATTATAGAGTCTTTTGCGATCAAAGAGATATTTTCAGTTGACCTTGGAGATCTAACAATTTTATCAAAAGAAATATTGATTTTTTTACCATCCCTAATAAATTCGGAGCCGAAGGGAAAAGCTTCTGGCCTCATTCCGCCCGCTCTTTTAAGTAAATCAGATACTTTTTCTTCGGGATTTAATAGAACATAATCTCCAGGATAATAAACATATCCTAATATACTCACCTTTATTTGTTTTTTAAAAAATGGGTCTGGCCTAATAGTGACTTCATCAAATGGATTTAGTTTAATATTTGACTTAGTCTCTTGGGATGAATAAGTGTTGAAATCATTGTTAAGGCTTACAGTCAAAATCTCAGCAAATTCACGCTCGTTGTCATTTTGCGGATTTATACGGGCTATATCCGCTCGGTACCTAAAAACATTATCGGTTAAACCACCAGCTTCAATAATTAAATCTTTTAAAGTCATATTATTCTTCAACTCATACTGCCCTGAGTTTTTAATGACTCCACTGATATTTACATATTTATATGTATTGAAACTTTCCATGGAGTATACTCGAACTAAATCATCTGCTTCTAGCAAAGGATTGATTCCACTATCTCCAGCAATTATGTCTCTCAAATTGAAGGATAGTATATTTTTAATATTTTTTTTATAACTAGTTCTCACAATGTCTATTCTATCTAAATAAGTATTTTTCAAATGCTTAGCATCTTCAAAACCACCTGCTCGAAATAATAAGTCCTTCAACCTACCATCTTTACCAACACTATAGATCCCCGGTCTTTTAACATGACCAATGATTTCTACTTCATTTTTAGTATCACCCAATACTTCTTGCTTAGAGTAGATTCTTATTTCATCTCCCATGTTTATAGGAACATCGTAAATCCCCATGCCAGCTAAAACCGAATCTAAATTAAAACCTACAACCTGTATTACATTATTATTAGCATCCTTTCTATACAAGTCTGCTCTATCAAGAAATGTTTTGCTTAAATGCAGCTCATTTTCAAAACCCCCTCCGCTAAAAACTAAATCATACACATTCATCCCTTCAAAATACTCTTTAGGTCCATCGTCTAATACATGTCCAGTAATACTTACACCTGTTTTAAATTTCATTTCGTCGTTACTATAAATTTTAATTAGGTCGTCTGTCTTTAATTTGATATTGTTGTTCAAATCGTTTTCTAAAACTAACCCAAGATTAACATCTATTTGTATTTTTGAACCATCTCGTTTAGATCTAATGATTTCAGCTCTATCTAAGTAGGCATTATCAACCAAACTATCTGCTTTTTGAATAAGGTCTAAAAGAAGTACATCATTGGAAATATCATATACACCCGGCCTATTTACTGCTCCTTCAATCTCAACCTGATTTTGCTTTATATCATTGATTGCGTAAAAAGTAATTTCATCGCCATCATAGAGGTCAATTTTAACATTTCCATTTAAAACATCAATTAATTTGACATCTACAATAGTACGATTAACGTTAATATCAACAAGTTCATTGTATGGAATAATTCTTTGTATTTGAGCTCTCTTGAGGTATGTGGTTGATTTCAAACCGCCTGCAATTTTAATTAGATCTCTCAAGGTCTCATTTGGTTTTAATTCAAAATATTTTGTTCTATTAATTTCACCCTTAACTCGAACAGTTTTTCCACGATTAGGAATGAAAATAATATCATTTCTTTGAAGCCTTAAATCATTAATTTTTAGGCCAGAAAGTAAGTAGTCGTAAAGATCAATATCAGCTATTTGTTCTTTGTTTCTAATTAATGTAACACTCCTTAAGGATCCACTAATTTTTGGCCCATTAAAGTAATATAAAGAAGAAAAGAGCGAAGTAGAGGGCTTTACATTGTAAGCTCCCGGCTGATCGACTTCACCAAGTACAAAAACCCGGTGAGGTCGGTATGTTAATGCACCTAAACTAACATCTAAAAAAGTAGTAGCCTGACCTCCTTTCATCTCTAAACTAGAATAGACTTTCTTTAATAATCTAAATAATTTTGTCTCAAGCTTTGATAATGTTAAAGAATTAACGAAAACTTGACCCACATTTTGAATGAATAAATAACCATCTCTTGAAACAGTATACTTTTTATTAATCTCAGTATCGCCCCAGATCATAATTATTATTTCATCGCCTGGGCCGATTAAATAATCTGGATCTATAGATTCTAGAACAGAACTTTGAAAAACTTCTGGATCGCCTTGAAAGATATCATAACCAAAGTAGGGTTTCTTGCTATTCATTAATCTGATTTTTTCATCAATGATTTCGGACCTAATTTTTCTCAATTTTTGATTAGTTTCATCAGTGTAGAGTGAATCATTTAAAGATAAATCTTTTGATATACTATCAGGATTTTGCATAACGTTAAAAACGTTAAAATTTGGGTTTGTTTTATCAAGACCAAGTGTATTATTTATATCATCTCTCATCATTTTGTCTTCGTTAAAAAGATCACCATTTTCGAGATTGTTGATTTCTAAATCGTTTTCTCTGACTAAGCCTTCTAAAGCACTACCAACACCTTGATTAGAAAGTAAATTAATTTGGTCCAGAGATATGCCCCGATCCTTGAGTTTTTTTATTTGAGACGGCGTTAATTCAGGCAAGGACTGACTAACTGCGATTGACAAAAAAAACAAATGAAAAATATACTTTTTATACATTAAACAATACCTCTTATTATGATAAATTTTACATAAATATTTTATAAATTTTATAAAAAAAATATAAAATAAATAAGTTTAAATTTAACACTATTATATCATAATTATACAAATAAGCTAAAAGAAATTTTAATGATCAATTTGTACTAATAATATTTAAAAAATATGATTAATTGTTTTCCATTTTAAAAACTAATTGCGGGGTGATTGGAAAGTATATTTTGCGGGAATGCCTGGGAATCGAACCCAGCTCTCAAATTAAATTTGAGACATCGGTTTTGAAGACCGAGGAAAGCACCAGCTACTCAATCATTCCCAATGAAAAGATTTTTTGAGAATTTATTTTTTAATAACCTTACCCTCTACAAGTTCATACTCACCACATTTACTTATTAAATTCTCACCAAAAACTAAGGGATTGCCTTGCTTATCAACCCAACCAACTATTTTTCCGGGGTTCCCGATTATTTTTGCATAATTGGGAACATCTTTTGTGACGACAGATCCTGCTCCAATCATTGAATAGCTTCCTATTATATTACCGCAAATTATTGTGGCATTAGCTCCTATAGAAGCGGATTTTCTTACTAGTGTCTTCTTATAATATTTTGAGCCTCTTTTAGGATATTCGCTACGAGGAACCTCAACATTCGTAAATACCATAGAAGGTCCACAAAAAACATAGTCTTCAAGTTCAACACCCTCATATACTGAAACATTGTTTTGAATTTTAACAAAATTTCCAATTTTTACATTATTGCTAATATTTACATTTTGTCCAATTGTACAATTATGACCTATGAGAGATCCAGATTGTAGATGTGAAAAATGCCAAACTTTAGTATTCTCCCCTATTACTACATTTTTATCTACATAGCTGGACTCATGTATAAAAACATTATTATTATTTAAATCAGAAACTACCATGAATTAATTATTTATTTTACTTGATGCTTCTTCAAGTATTTTGACAACCTTCAAACCATCGTACCCACTACAGATATCAACTTTTAAGTTACCAAGCCTTGAAATGAAATATTTTAATTCATTAGTTAATGGCTTTTCATCATTATAATCTATTTCTAGGATTTTACCCTTGCTTGCTAAGGGCATTGAGTCAATAAATTTAGCTTTAGAATCATAAAACAATAACGGTTTATTATCGTAAGAATCCTCAAAATGAAGCATGCCTTTTGAACCAACAATTACAAATCTATGCTCTTTAAAAGGATGAAGCCAACTAACAAAAATATGCCCCATCTTATTATTTGGATATTTAAATGTAGTTATTGATGTGTCATGAATACCCTTTTGAAGTATATCAATTCCATTAGAGTTTATACTTATTGGATACTGATTTAAAAAAAAACTAAATAAAGCTATGTCATGAGGAGCAAAACTCCAAAAAACGTTTTCATTTGTTCTAAAAGTTCCCAGATTAAGTCTGTTACTGTATATATACTGTATGTCCCCAATTTTTCCTGTATCAATTATTTCTTTCATTTTTAAAATTGCAGGATGAAAAAGAAGAACATGCCCTACCATTAATTTTACTTTATTTTTTTCAGCCATGTCACACAAAATCTTAGACGTTTCGTAAGAGAGTGTAAGTGGCTTCTCAACTAATAAATGTTTTTTATTTTCAATTATTTTCTTTGCAAGGCTAAAGTGTGAGGATGGATCAGTAGATATAATAAATCCATCATAACTATTAATAATTTCATCAGTTAGTTTTTTATATGTATTGCAGCTTGGAAAATTTTTTGCAATGTAGCCTAGCACCTCAGGTTTAGAATCGACAACAGCACCTAAGGAATTTAAATCTTGTAATGTTTTAACATGGTTTAGCCCCCATTTCCCAGCTCCGATTACACATATTTTTTTATTTCTATCAAAAGCAAACATTATAAAAATTACACATTCCAGAAGTCAGATTTT
>JAYPLH010000029.1:0-3219 GCA_038365355.1 Fidelibacterota bacterium | reverse complement strand
TCAGATTTTATAATAATTAAAATACCAATCAATAAAATTATTAATTCCTTTCTTGAGATATACTTTAGGCTGATATTTAAGCATTTTTTTTGATTTTGAAATGTCAGCATTAGTAGACTTAACATCTCCAGGTTTTAAAGACTGATATTGTATATCTGCTTTTATACCTAGCCTTGATTCTATATATTTCACTAGAGTAAGTACTTTTTCTTTTTTATTATTTCCTAAATTGAAAATTTCATTTGAATAGTTATTCCTGGCTGCTGCTTTAACGCCATCAATTATATCATCTATATAAGTAAAATCCCTTTCAACTTTGCCATTATCATAAATTATGATCTTTTCATTTCTTAAGATTTTTTCAGTAAATATATGATATGCCATATCTGGCCTACCCCATGGGCCGTAAACTGTAAAAAACCTTAAACCAGTAACATTTAAGCCATACAGTTGATTATAAACATTTGCCATTATTTCATTCATTCTTTTAGTTGCTCCATAAATTGAAACAGGAATGTCTACATTATCAATTTCAGCAAATGGAACTTTTTTATTAGCGCCATAAACAGATGAACTAGATGCGTAAATAAGACCTTCGACATTAAAAACATTACAACAATCAAGAATATTCATAAAGCCGGATACATTTGAATCAATATATACATGTGGATTATATATACTATATTGGACGCCAGCCTGAGCAGCTAAGTTAATTACCTTTTGAGGAGAAAATTTTTTAAATACTTTTTTCAACTCATTAAGATTATTTATATCTATATATTTAGTGGAAAAATTTTCATATTTATTTAAAATAGCCAGTCTATCATTTTTTAATCTTTTTGAGTAGTAGGAGCTAATATTGTCTAATCCAAAAACATCATGACCATCTATTAATAATGATTTGCATAAATGCATACCTATAAATCCAGCACACCCAGTTACTAATATTTTATCTTTTTTACTAAGAGTCATAGCATTTAATTAACTTGATTGAATTATCTCATGGGCCTATATAATACTTTATAATTAACCCCCAATTTTGTTTTGATGTTCTTACCAACCTCCTCAGCTCTGAATTTTGTATTAAATCTGTTCACCCTAACTGCGTAAAAAATTTTATCATTTGAGTCTATTTTGCTTATTGTTACATCATGTCCTAATTGACGTACTTGCAATTTTAGTCTTTTTGCATTTTCTACATTGCTAAAAGCACCGAGTTGAACCACATAGGGGCCTCGATTTTTATTCTTTTTTTTAAAATCAAAAACTTGAACTAATTTATTTTCAGATTTAAAGTTTGTTTCTATCGAGGGAAACATACTTTTAATTAATAACCCATAATATTTTGCAGAATCTGCCTCCCCAATCGCGTTAAAACTATTAGTCATTAGATCAGTCAGCCTCTGCATCTCTTCGTATCTAGGGTATTTTAAAGGAATTTCCTTTAATAAGTTAGCAGATTGAGTGTAAAGACCCCTTGCATAAAAATATTCTCCTATTTTCATAGCAGAATGTGGAACATATTTAGAATTAGAAAAACCTTTGATAATTTTTTTGTATTTTTCTATCGCTAACTCACCATTTTCAGTTAATAAAGCGTCTAAAAATAGTACACCAGCATCAGTTGGGTACTTAGACATAAGTTCAGGCAAATTTTCTCTAACACCTTTTACTTTGCCCTCTTCAATTAATGAAATGTACATATCAACATTTTGTGAATGAGAGAAAGAAATTAACAAAATAATAAAGAAAAATTTAATTTCTTTGCTCCTTAATGATATTTAATATCTCATCTAAATAATGTTCTAACTCAGCAGGGGTTTTTGATAAAATCGATAGTTTTAACTTCATCAGCATAACTAATACAGAGGGCTTACTTTCATCGAAAAAAGTATCAATAAGATCTATTGCGCTCTTATTTTCACCTTTCTCATATAACACGTTGGCCAACCTTAAACCAGCATTCAAATTGGTTGAATTATTTTCAAGCACTTTTCTATAAAATTTTTCAACTTCACTATACCTCCCTAAATCGAAAAGAGCTGCCTCTATATTATCAAAAACTAAATGTGATTTTTTTGGAGATAACTCCATATATTTTTCCCAATATTCTACTGCTCTTACTAAATCTCTGTTTAAATATTTAATATCTCCTAAAAATTTATAAGGCTCTCCAAATTCTGGAGAATCGTTAATTGCTTTCCTAAAGTGTTTTTCTGCTTCTTCAATGTTATTTTCATTTAAAAAAACTATACCCTTTTGTAAAGTATAATTTGATAAATTAATTTCCTCTTGAAATTCTTTCAATTTAATTAAATCTCTTGCTTTTTTTTCAGCATAATCCCAATCCTCATTTTGTTCTGCTAGAGATAATAGAAATTTATTTGCCCATAAATTTGTTTTTTCAAGATCAAGAATCTTTTCAGCTTCAATTTTGGATTTTGGCAAATTATTATTCTTTTTGTAATCAAGGGCTAGTGATTTAAAAATTTCAATTTTTGTTTCTTTATCCAAATTTTGTCTTACAGTAAGCATTTGATGAATTTTTATAGCCCTTTCAGTATCGTCATTTCTTAATAAGTTACCCAATTGCAGGTATGCACTGACATGCTCAGAGTCATTTTTTACTAAATTGCTTAAGAGCTTAATAGCTCTTCCCTTGTCTGAAAGGAGAATTGCATTTAATGCTTCTAAATAAACAGTATTTATTTTTTTATTGTCTAAAGGTTTTTTTATACTAAGATAAGTTAAGTACGCACCTAATAAAAATATTATGCAAAAGACAAAAAGGTAAATTGAATCCAATATCAATAATCCTCTGCATCAACAGTGTCGTAGATACCTTCGTCTATAGCAACATTTCTTAAATCATTCAATTCGTCGGTTAGTATTCTATTTTTATTATTTAGACTTTTGATTTGAGCTTTGTTGGAGACAATGATAAAAACAGATGCTAAAAATCCTGCTACAACACCAAATAGTAAAATAAACAATAAAATAACGTTTAAGTTAGCACCACTTAAACTGTAGTTCAGAAAAAATATGTCGACCTTTTCATTTGAATTCTGCGTCATAAAAACAATAATTATCAGGTTGAACACTATTAATAAAAAGATTTTAATTAAATGCATTAGACCACCTTTACATTTTTTGTTATTTCACCATACAAAGTTATACCTTTGGATTTTGTAATCAAAACAGGGACAATATCATTTATAT
>JAYPLH010000256.1:0-2469 GCA_038365355.1 Fidelibacterota bacterium | reverse complement strand
TATCAAGGTATCAACCGGAGAAATAAACTCAAGATCAAAGGTGAGCTGCTCAGTTCGTTGTGCAATAAGTTTTTGGACTAATAAATATTCTGCTGAAGCACGTTCTCGTTCTTCTAGGCTTGGTGTTACAAAGGTTGGGTTATCTATGGTAATTCTTGATTCACCATAATCGACAGCTTTAACAAGAATCTCATTATCTCCAATATTAACGACTTGATCTTCGGTGACGTATGGCAAGCCCACAATATAAAAAGCTTGATTATCTTTTATGACTTTATACGTCTGTGTATCTACATTAATAGGGAAATAAATTATTCCTCCTGATTTCCCCTCTGAAGGCAGAACCGTATTACGCTCCACTATTGTGCTGCATGAGCTTAAAGTCAAAAGAAGGAAAACAAATCTCATCCACTCATCTTAAATAAAAAAAGTTATTTTTGATAAAAGGAAGTAAAATTTTACTGATGAATAATACACGTAAACTGTTTAATTATTTTTTTGCTATTGCGGTAACTAATTTTGTTTTTGCTGATATTAGCAATACGACAAATCATCATGGCATAACTGGTTTACTTAATACGCCCACAGCCAGGCTTGGCGCAGAGGGAGAAATAAATTTTACAATCTCTCGAAATGATCCTGATCGAAAGTTTTCTATAACCGCTTCACCTTATAGCTGGATTGAAGGTGGGTTCTTTTATTCAGACGTTACAGGAAAGGAATACGGAAATGGATTTGAACAGTCATACAAAGATAAAGGGTTTAATGTCAAAGTATTACTCAAGAGCGAGGGCAAATACCCATCTCTAGCATTGGGTTTCAATGATTTCGCTGGTACTGGTTATTATTCTTCTGAGTATTTGGTCTCAAACTATGCCTATAAAAAATTTGATTTTAGCCTTGGAATTGGATGGGGCAATTACGCTGGCTCGGGCAACATTAAAAACCCTTTCATCAGCTTAAGTAAGCGCTTTGAAAGCAGAGATGGTGATTTTAATTTTGGTGGAAATGTTGATTTTGATAATTATTTTTCAGGACAAAATATCTCTTTATTTGGGGGTTTTAAATACTTTGTCAATGATAAAACTAATTTTATATTGGAGTATGATCCTACCTTAATCCCTGGAGATATTAATTATGAAACTGCAGATACTAGAATCAATATTGGAGTCGAATATGAGTTATTTAATAATGTATTTATTACCTCAAGTTTTGAACGAGGGAATAGCTTAAATTTTAAATTTTCTGTCAAAGACAATATTTCAACACGATCAGTCAATAAATATACATATCGTGACATTGAAGAAGACTCCAAACTATTAAAACTAGCCGTTAATCTGCAAGAAAATAATATCTCATTGGAAAGCTTGGATTTAGACAACAACAATAACCTAGTCATATCAGTGCGACAAAATAATTATCAAAGCCTCGATGAAGTTACTTCTGTTATCTCAAAATTAAATGAACAAATTCGCCTTAGTGACAATGAAATTACCATCAAAAACTATCTGTACGGCAAAGAGGTGACAACAAATTCATTTAATAATCAGGGTGCATCTAAACATCAAAAAATTGAAAGGAATATCTACTCAAAATCAGGCGAGTTCCCTCGTTTTTTTCAGCAGATTGAGCCTCAGTTAAGGACATTTATAGGTGGTCGTGAGGGTCTTCTCTTTTATGGTCTTTTCCTAGAGCACAATTCAAGATATATGTTCTCTGATAGTCTCTTTATTGACTCACACTTAGCATTGTCAGTAGCTAATAATTTTGATGATCTGACCATCCCACCAGTTACAACCTACCCACGACAAGTACGGAGTGATATTAAAGACTATTTAAATGGGATTGATGAGGGTCTAGCAATTAAGAGGCTGCAAGTAAATAAGTTTATAAAGCTTGGAGATAAATCCTACATGCATGTGTCCGGTGGAGTTTTAGAAGACATGTTTAATGGCGTTGGATTTGAGTACCTTAAGCATGAAATTATGCCAAATGTGTCATTAGGTGCTGAAATATTTAGAGTTAAGAAAAGAGGTTATGAGTATGATTTCGAGATGCTGGATTACATGAAAACAACAGGGCATTTTAATCTGTACTACAAATTTGGTCAGTCTGGTATTATTTCAAAATTTTCTTGGGGTCAGTATCTTGCCGGCGATGAAGGCGCAACACTTAAGGTTTGGAAAAGATTTAGAAATGGAGCTGAAATGGGAGCCTATGCTTCCTTTACAGATGTATCTTTTGACGAGTATGGCGAAGGCTCATTTGATAAAGGTGTCTTCTTTAAAGTACCGATTGCTTTTGGGAACCAAAAAAACTTCACAAATTTTGGATGGAAACCATTAACTAAAGATCCGGCAGCAAAACTAAATAAAGCTTACGAACTTTATAATGAGATGCTTAGATTTGAATAATGGCGGAGAGAGAGGGATTCGAACCCTCGACACAGTTACCCGTGTAACACCTTAG
>JAYPLH010000255.1:0-2482 GCA_038365355.1 Fidelibacterota bacterium | reverse complement strand
AATTAATTTGAAAGACTAAGCAACATAAAGAGTCAATAATAAATATATTCCAAAGAATATCGTGAGTTAAGTTGGGATTTAAAAACTCAAAAAACAATAAGCCTAAAACTAAAGTGATTAAGATTGCTATTATTTTATCTTTAATTAATGAAAATTTCGGAATTCCGGTCTTTTTATTTTGAAGATCATTTAGCTTTTTTCTTGAAATAATATTTTTTAGTCTACGGAGCTCTTCTTCATATCGATGATTATATTTCTCGATTTCTTTTATTTCTCTCTGCTTTGATATTATTCTGCGAAGAGGAGTTGAAAACTTGTCTGGAAGTAATTTTGTTTTACCGTAAAACTCTTTGTAAACATTTGCACCCTTTATAGAATTATTAATCTCATCAATTTTCCGATTCAAATCATTTTGTTTATCTTGAATCTCAGATCGCATAACTTCAAGTATATCAATGTCAAAATCCTCAAGATTAACCTTGGATAATGCTTCTATTTTTTCTTTAATTGATCCCATTATATTCGTTTAACGTTAATTTAGTTTGATGATATGTTGATAATTTAAATCTACAAATCTTCACTACTTTTGAAAAGATGAATATGAAGAATCAACTAATTAATTAAGAAAAGACTATCAAACATTACCTATCAGAAAATCATTATAGCTTTGCTGCATGATCCATGAGTAGCCTTAGAACTCATAACCTTTGTCGATTTTTTGTAAAAGTTATTTTACAAAAATTGCGACAGCATTCAGTTCTTTTTGCTTTTCGTGCCTCGAAGAAGTACTAAATGTTCCTTTGCTACTCTTGTCAAAGTTTAAGTATTGTTTGATTGTTGTCGATATGTTTTGAAGTACTATACCATTCGCGCCTAAAGAAGCAGCTTCTTTTTTTAATCTATCCAATGCTTTATTTGTTTTTTGTTGATGTGTAAACTCGATAGAAAAGTCCTTGAATGCGATATCACTACTTGCTTCAATTATTGCAATTTTCTCGTAAACATCAGGGTAATCATAATAAACTTTTACATTAACATAATTTATCGGAGCTTGTGTTTCTCCAATAATGATATGAGATACTGGGTAACACGATTTCAGTATAAATATTGAAAGAAATAAAAATTTTATATCGATTTTTTTCAAGATACTGAAATTTTTTAATTCCATCTATTTCCAGTTAAATAATTTAGCTATTTGATTTCCAAGAAAAAGGGTATTATAATCCTACAATTTTACAAAAAGAATCTAAGTAATTACGTTTAATATTACTTTTTTATTGTTTCACCTTCCCATCCATTCATACCGCCAATCATATTAAATGCGTTAAATCCATTTTCTTTTAATACTTTTACGGCAGTCCTGGAACGATTACCACTTCTACAATATACAATAATCTTTTTTTTTCGATATCTATTTAGTTCATCAATTCTTTCTTCAAGCTCTTGCACAGGAATACAATTTGTACTTGGAATTGATTTGTTTTCATGCTCTTTTATAGTTCTTACATCTAAAAAGTAATAGTTAACATCATCTAGTAACATCATCGCATCTTTACTTTCTATGGTAGCAGAATGATTACCACATACAATAAGCGTTCCTATGCATAAAAAAATTGATATAAGTTTAAATAAATGCAAGACAAACCCTTAAATCAATAGATATATTGCAATACCAGTTATAATGCAAATCAGTTCAGCCCGACTTCTAACCAAAATATTTTTCATATTATTTATCTTCTAAATATATTTTTTCATGTGAGCCGATTGCTCTTTTGAATAGTTTTCCGTCCTTATCTTTTTCTATTATCCATTCAGTACCATCTCCTTCCGATCTAGTATCATTTAATTCTTTTGGTAAATTACCTCTTCTCTGGCCATCTTCGCTCTTTTCCAATAAATTTGAAAATGGAAGATTCATTTCTAATTCATCTATCTTTCTTCCTACTGCTATTAAATGAAATCTATCTTCACCTTGTAATTCTTTATCTAATTTTGCAAAGTATTTTCTTTGTACTTCTATTTCTGAAAGATTCTCTTCCCAAACACTGTTCCAAATTTTTTTTAAATACTCTTTATCTAAACTCATATAAAAATATAACCGGTCTATTCAAAAATTAATATTCTTTCTCCTCATAAACTCATTTAAGGAGAATCATCTTTTTAGTTTCTCTGATATTGCCTGCTTCAATAGTATACAAATATACTCCTCCTGATACAGATTGACCCTTATTGTTAGTGGCATCCCATTGCAATGATTGGCGTCCTAAGCTCTGGTTCTTATGTAAAAGTCTGCAAATAGAATTACCAAGCATATCATATACATTAATAGTAACAAATTCATCTTTTGGCAATTCATAATTTATAGTAGTATTTAAATTGAAGGGATTCGGATAATTGTCTATATTGCTATAGATACTATGATCACCACTTTCAATTTTCACACTTGAACTTTCAAATACGGATATGGCATCAAGCAATTCTC
>JAYPLH010000254.1:0-2504 GCA_038365355.1 Fidelibacterota bacterium | reverse complement strand
AAATCACGTAACGGTTTTACCTTAATCGAGTTGATCATTGTAATGGTCATTCTAGGAATCATGGCGGCTGTGGCTGTTCCAAGGTATCTAGATAGTATCTCAAATGCAGAAGAAGCTGCTGAAGATGCTGTGATCTCTGCAATACGCTCAGGATTAACACAATATGCTAACAATTCACTTTATGAAAGTGGAAGAGCTGAATGGCCTACGAATCCATTTGATGCCCTAGCTGAAAAGCCTGTTGGCTACTCAACAGATGACTCAGATGCCGATGTTGATGGTGAGTGGACGTTTAGTGGCGGAAGAATTACTCATCAAAGAGCTGATAATAGCAGATATGAGTGGTCTTACGATCCAGGAACACAAGGTGGTGGCGATGATGCTGCTATCGGTTCATTAGGTCAAAGAACTGCGTTGTAATAAATAGAGAATAATTTTATCAGGAGTAAATGATGAACACAAAAAAGAAAAACGGTTTTACCTTAATCGAGTTGATCATGGTAATAATAATTGTAGGAATATTAGCTGCGGTTTCTATCCCTCGATTTTCTGTCGTTATTAGGCAAGGAGAAGCCGCCTCTGAACAAGGTGTTGTAACTCAACTAGTTGACGGATTAGAGACCTGGGGAATGGAAGAATTTATGGATACAGGTATCAAATCATGGCCAAATAATCCGTTCAAAACTCTCGCTACTATATCGTTTGATTATGATTCTACAAAAACTGATTTAACAGCTATGTCTGGATCAGATTGGCTGTTTACTGGCGAAAATGGTATGACTTATGAGGATGTATCTTTGTCCAATGCAATTGTTCATCGTAGAGTTGAGGACACGCTAGCAGTATGGATATATGATCCATCTACTGGTGCTATTGCACACGGAGACTCACCATATTTACCATACATCAAAATTTTTAAAGGCGATTTATCAAACTAGAAAAATATTTAATTAGAAAGGTTTTAAAAATGAACAAACAAACATCTAAAGGCTTTACTCTTGTAGAACTCATAATTGTAATGGTTTTACTTGGTATCCTGGCAGCAGTTGCAGTACCAAGAATGTCCCAAAGTATTATGGCTGGAGAAGAAGCAGCGGAACAAAAATTTCTTTCTAGCTTAGTAAGTGCTGTTGAGATACAAGCTAATGATCATTTTGTTCTTCATTCTTCTAAAAGATACCCAGAAAATCCCTTTGACGCTCTAGATAAGGCTCCACAGCAGAATTCAAATGGCGAAGGTTGGTGGGTTGAAGACCACGGTGGAAATGATCAACAGGACCATCATGGCCATAATTATGCTAACAACCACTGGAAAATAAAGCATAAGAGAAACGATGGAAATGAATACCAATGGGATTATTACACGACGGACCCTCACACAGCATGTTGTAGAGATAACAAAACATATACTGAACAAGGTTCATTCTCAATTCATGGCCCAGGGTTTTCTGGCCACACATATTAAACTTTAAACTGTAAGGACATAAAAATGAAAAATATTATATCGAAAGGTTTTACTTTAGTAGAGCTTATTATTGTTATGGTTTTGCTTGGTATTTTAGCTGCTGTGGCTGTACCGAGAATGTCGCAAAGTATTATGGCAGCAGAAGAAGCAGCAGAACAAAAATTTCTTTCTAGCCTAGTAAGCGCGATTGAAATTTATGCATCAGACGAATTTGTTATGAATTCAGTTAAAAGGTATCCCGACTTCGATCATGGTTCAGGACCATTTGCTGTCCTAGATAAAGTTCCTCAAAGAGCTTCAAATGGAGAAGGTTGGTGGGTAGAGCATAATGGAAGCTGGGACAATGGAGATGGTAGAAGAGGTCAATGGTTTACAGTGAAACACCAAAGAAATGATGGCAATACTTATTTCTGGGATTACAGAACTCAAGAGCCTTACCAAACATGTTGTAGGGATAATAGAAATTACACTGTCCAAGGTGAATACACTTTAGAGGGCCCTGGTCTTACTTGGAATTATTAAAATATTTCTATTGTTATAAATGAAAATACGAATTTTAAACGAGGGATTTAGTTTGGTAGAATTAATTATTGTTATGGTTCTAATTGGCATTTTGGCTGCTGTAGCTGTACCTAAAATGGGCAATACAATTTCATCAGGAGAAGAAGCATCTGAGAATGCAATTATATCTGCGCTCGAATCTGCAGTTGAAATGTATGCAATGGATCAGGTTGTTGCAAACTCTTCAAGGAGCTATCCTTACAATCCATTTGAATACATGGAAAAAACACCTCAAGGTTATACAGGGGAAAACAGTGCATTAGATGAGGATGGTGAATGGACTTTTGAAAATGGTCAATGGATTGCGCACCAAAGAAATGATAATAGTAGATATAAATGGTCCTATGATTCTAGTACCGGACAATTTGGAGACAGAGTTGTCTATTAACGCTAGAAAAATTTATTATGAATTCAAAATCACAAACAGAAAGTTTATCAATGTACGCATCTAGAAAATTAAAAGAAGGCTTTACGCTAG
>JAYPLH010000253.1:0-2532 GCA_038365355.1 Fidelibacterota bacterium | reverse complement strand
AAAATGATTTTGACCTTTTGTAAGAAAAATTAGGAGAATTTTCATCAAGAGAGTTGGTTTTTACCATACCACCTTGATGGATAAACTCTTTTCCCCCAGTGCTTATTCCAACATGAGTAACTTTTTTATCTTTTCCAAAAAATAATAGGTCACCAGGTAAAATATTTTTCCAAGTTTGATCAGGAATAATTTTTATTCCTAATAATGCTTGCTGTCTAGCATCTCTAGGTAGTTGAATCCCCAAAGTCTTAAAAACAGTTTGGGTAAACCCAGAACAATCATTTGCTTTAGATGAATTACCTCCCCATAAATAAGGTACGCCAGTCATTCTATAGGCTTCAAGTAATATTTTTTCTGTATTCAAATATTTTAGTTGATTGGGATTGATTAACTCTAATTTTCTTTCTTTAACAAATCCAGAGCGTCCATCTGGCAAAGTAACTGTAATCCAATCATTAGATTTTCTTTTTCCAATCATCATATTGTTTAATATGATATCAGATACTGGCTGACTTGTCTCATATGGAAGAGAAAATACTGAAGCATATAGGCTACTTACTCTATAATTTATTTTATTTTCCCAGTTCTCTATCCCATTAGTATCAGTTACTGAAATGCTAGTTTTATTCATCCAACCTATATAATCATAATCAGTTTGTACAAGATACCAATCATCCTGTTTTTTCAAAAGATTAATTGTACTACCCATGATTGCCTGATCAACCATTTGGCTAGAATGTCTTGGTTCTTCTCTTAACGGAGAAACACTTACATTAATAATTCCAAAAATACTATCATTCAGAGCAGCGTCAGGTAGTAATAAGATGTTATTTATGACGTTAGTTTTACCAAATAATGAATCTGCAATCTCATTAGTACGAGTGAAAGCATTTTCATCTGTTGTTTCTCCAGAAAGTACCCATTTTGAATTGCTCTTTTTTAAATGTATAGAAAAAACATCAAGTGCTCTGTCTGGAGTATATCTGCTTTTGATATTTTCAAGTTCTTCATTGAATACCGTCTCTATTCTTTGATCTCCGCCACAACTTATAATAATTAAGAGGGGGACAGTTTTGAGCATAATTGAGTATCTGAGAGTTTTAAACATCGATCTACTTAATAATATCGTGTTATTTTTTAAGTCCTTGAAAATAGGTCATTTGCTTTTTATGATTGCCTTGGGAAATAGTTGAATCTCCAAATAGAATTTGGCAAAGAAATACAGCTGCGATTATTCCAGCTAAATCGGCAAGGAGCCCAGATATAAGAGCATGCCTTGATTTTTTTATTCCTACTGATCCAAAGTAAACAGCTAAAACATAAAAGGTGGTTTCTGTAGACCCATACATTGTAGCCCCAATTTTTGATATTAATGAATCTTGACCATGTTGATCTATTAAGTCAGTTAATAATCCAAGAGAGCCACTTCCTGAAAGTGGTCTCATTAAAGCAAGAGGAAGATTTTCTGGAGGGAAACCTACAAAATTTAAAAATGGTGTAAGCCATATGAGCAATATGTTTAAAGCTCCGGATGCTCTAAACATTCCAATGGCTACTAATATTGCTACAAGATAAGGTATAATTCTTACTGCAATGGTAAAACCATCTTTTGCTCCTTCTACAAATAATTCATAGACCTTAATTTTTTTAAAGAAAAGGCCATAGAATGGTATTGAAACCAATAGGAAGGGTATTATATATCTTGAAATCTGATTGGTAAAAATAACAAAAGAATCAATCATGATTCTTTCCTTTTTGAGGATATGAAAACCTCTTCATTTTTTCAAAAAATTTTACAGAAATAATAGCTACCATTGTTGAAAAACCTGTTGCTAAAATCGTAGTAATAAATATTTGATTTGCAGTTGCGCCCATCAATGCTACTACAGTTGCGGGTAAAATAATTTGGACACTTGATGTGTTAATTGCTAAAAATGTGCACATTGCATTTGTGGCTATTTCTTTATTCTCATTCAGTTCTTGTAGCTCTTCCATTGCTTTAAGCCCAAGAGGAGTAGCAGCGTTCCCAAGCCCAAGTATATTTGCTGCCATGTTAAGTATTATAGATCCTATAGCTGGATGATCAGGTGGGACTTCAGGAAAAAGCTTGAGTGTAATCGGACGTAAGCCTTTAGCAATTATTTTAATAAGACCAGATTGTTCGGCAATTTTCATTATTCCGAGCCAAAGAGCCATAATACCAATAAGGCTTATTGCAATATCTACTGCTGTTTTGGACATATCTATTGCAGCTTGTGTGACAGCATCAATATTTCCAGTTATTGTTCCTACAATCACTGAAGTAAATATCATACCAAACCAAATGTAATTTAGCATTTACTCCTTTTATTGTACCGCATCTTCAAGTATTTCAATATATGGTTTATTTGATGTAACGTTAAGTTCTACTGGAACGGAAATAGGGAGTGTACATTGATATTTACCATGACCACAAGGAAAATTAGATATGATAGGAATATCGAGTTTATTACAAATATCCATAACAATTTCGTCAGTATTTTTATTAAAAGG
>JAYPLH010000252.1:0-2537 GCA_038365355.1 Fidelibacterota bacterium | reverse complement strand
GTTGGATTAGAACAGGCAGATGGCATGTTTGCTTTAGAAAATGGAGGACCTAGTAATGGCGCAGATGTTTTTCCTGGAGATCTTAATAATAGAGAATTTAGCCATTCCTCCAACCCGAACACTACCAGTCTTTATGGAGAGCCATCCCTTCTACGATTAGATAATATTTCAGACCCTGGTGCATTTATGACTTTTGATGTGGAATATAATGAGCTTATCTTAGCTTCTGCATACATCGAAGATGGATCAGGCATAGCATACAACAGTGGATATATTTCATTAGGAATGGATAATGAAATGGATTTTGGTGAATTTGAGTTCCAAATTGATTTTAGTCCCGCCTATGTAGAGATAACTAATCTTATACCTACAGAAAGATTTACCTTCGATTCGTTTCAAATAAATAACAATCATATCACTTTTGTAAATCCACTTATTACATCTGGAAATGGACCTATTTTAACCTTAGAGCTTTTTAATAATGTCGGTGTTGAGACAGAGGTCATTGTTACTTATGATATGTGCCTTGCTTATACTACGGAGGGAGATGAAGTTGGCATCTCTATCCTTGACAACGCACTTTATCAGATAGAAGCACCTAATCAGACTTTTAATATCGTTGATGGTACTGGGTCAATTGGAGGTGGAGCATCCATAATTTTAGGGTTAGAGAATACGGTCCCTATAGCTATGGCAGTGGTAAAAATTTCAAATGAACCACAAGTATTAATTCCTAGTGATGAGCCATTTGAGGATCTCAATGGAAATGGCGTTTTTGATGAAGGCGAGAATTTTGTAGATTGGAATGAAAACAATGTTTGGTCACCCATGGTAGAAATTCTAACACTATCTGAAAATTGGGATATAACCGTAGATCCAGATGATGAAGAAATAACGATAGGAATGACGAATTGGCAAGAGCCACTTGAGCCCGACTCAAGACAATTGTTTCGTATTAACTATTCTGTTGGAGAAGCAGCTTCCTTAAATGATATCATTTCAATTACAAGTGAGTCCCTACTTCTCCTTGATGCTTGGGGCAATAATGGCGCAACCACAACTCACAATGAAGGAACAGTTACCATAAATGATGTGCTATCGAACTCAGAAAGTTTGGGTAGTATTCCCACTCGTTTTTCAATAGATAAAATTTTTCCTAACCCTTTTAATCCAATTACAAACATATCATTTTCAGTTCCTATGAGCGATGAAGAGATGAAAATAAGTATCTATAACATACTAGGTTCCTTGCAAGCAGAATTATTGAATGGCGCTTTAGATCCTGGTAAACATTCCATTGATTGGGATGCTTCAAAAATTAGTAGTGGAATTTATTTTATCGAGCTAAAGACAGATCAATTTAGAGAAATAAAAAAAGTAACCCTTATAAAGTAATTACGCAGATTTTCTATTCTTAAGAGTTTTAAACTGAGGATCTTTTCTATCCTTTATAGCTTCACGAGTAATGACAACTCTTTCAACTCCTTCCATATCTGGTAATTTATACATTAAATCCATCAGATAATCTTCCATTACAGACCTTAATGCACGAGCCCCAGATTTTTTTTCAATTGCAATCTTAACTATTTCTTTGAGGGCCATATCATTGAACTCTAAAACCACCCCCTCGAGCAAAAATAGTTTTTGATATTGCTTAATGATTGAATTTTTTGGTTCGAGTAGCACTTTTAATAAATCTTCTCGATTTAAGATATCTAGAGAAGCTAAAACTGGCAATCTTCCAACTAACTCAGGTATTATCCCAAAAGTTATTAAATCCTCTTGCTTTACATCAGAAAAAGGAGAATAATTTTCCTCATTAGCTTTTATCTTTCCACCAAATCCAACTTCACCCCTACCGATTCTAGAGGCGACTATTTCTTCTAGTCCAGCAAAAGATCCCCCACAAATAAATAAAATATTTGAGGTGTTTATTGGTATCAAACTTTGTTCTGGATGTTTGCGACCTCCCTTGGGAGGCACATTTGCAATAGTTCCTTCAAGAATCTTTAACAATGCTTGTTGAACACCTTCGCCACTAACATCTCTTGTAATAGATGTAGAGGCACTTTTACGACCTATCTTATCAATTTCATCTATGTATATAATGCCTTTTTCAGCAGCTGAAACATTATAGTTTGAAATTTGAAGGAGTCTTACTAAAATATTTTCTACATCCTCACCTACATATCCAGCTTCAGTGAGAGTTGTAGCATCTGCAATTGCAAAAGGGACAGATAATATCCTAGCTAATGTCTGAGCAATCAAGGTTTTGCCAGTACCGGTAGATCCTAATAACAAAATATTACTTTTATCAATCTCTACATCTTGCATATAGCTCTGATAAATAATTCTTTTGTAGTGATTATATACAGCTACAGAGATAGCTTTTTTCGCATTCTCTTGCCCTACAACATATTTATCTAGACCCGACTTTATCTTGGAAGGTTTTTGAAGTGTTACCTTAAACCCTCCTTGAGCATCATCCAATTCAGATCCTATGTTGACTTTAGGTTTTTTTCCCTTTTGAATTTGTT
>JAYPLH010000251.1:0-2577 GCA_038365355.1 Fidelibacterota bacterium | reverse complement strand
ACTGATGAGACTCTAAAAAACCACAAACAATAGTATTGATTTTTTTGTTTTTATGCAGATCAACAGTGATTTTCATATCTTTTCTTTCCCATCCCTGCCAATATCCATCATTGTGGTTCTCTGAACCTACTAATCCATCAATCAAGTTTCCTTTTCCAGAACCCGAATATTTTTCAGCATAGCTTGAATTGTATCGAACTGTTTTTCCAATTGCTTTATGAAAATAAAATGTTTTTTCTGATATGGGCCCGAAAGAACCATTTAGCTGTAGGACACCAGCTTTAATAGTTGTTGTTTTTTTTATTGAAAAATCTTTTTTAAAAATCGTTGAAGACTTATTTGGATTTTCTCCATTGATTGTGTAATAAATTGGTTCTCCTGGATGTTCAGAAGAAAGAGAAATTAAACCACTATCAATGGTAGATCTTCTAATGTTTACTTCAAATGAACCTGGAGAATAATTCCATTTCAATTTTTCAAATCTCTTTTTTAGCTTTTTTAATCTAAAATAAAAATCTTCATAGGAATTTGTACCTGGTCCAGACCATAAAACTTCAGATAAAGCACTCATTCTTGGCAAAACTCGATATTGTGCAATTTCTGGTGTTTGAACATATTCAGTCCAGAGGTTTCCTTGCCCGCCTAAAACAAATTTGGAGTTTGTGCTGTCCAGTTCCTGAGGAATTGGATTAAAAGAATAAACAGTCTTTAACGTTGTCATTCCTCCAAAAGCAGCAGCAGGCGCATTTTCAGGATCTGATTGGTAGTAATCAAAATAGCAATGAGAGACAGGGCACATAATTACGTCATGACCAGCTTTAGCAGATTTAATACCATCATCAAATCCACGCCAACTCATTACTGTTGCAGACTTGGCTAATCCTCCTTCTAAAATTTCATCCCACCCAATTAATTTTTTATTTTTAGAAATAATAAATTTTTCTATTTCTTTTATAAACCAGCTTTGTAGTTCGTGCTCGTTTTTTAATTTTTCTTGAACGATTCTAGTCTGGCACTTTTCGCACTTCTTCCAATTTAGTTTGTCTGCTTCATCACCACCAATATGTATGTATGGTCCAGGAAACAAAAGAGAAACTTCTTCTAGAACATCTCTAAGAAACGAGAAAACATTATCGTTTCCTGCGCAAAAAATATCTACGTTTGGCCAATATGATCCCGGGTTAACAGGAATATATTTATTATTACATGAAAGTTCTGGATAAGCAGAGAAGACTTCTGATGTATGCCCAGGCATTTCAATCTCAGGGATTACTAATATATTTTTCTTTCCAGCATATTCTACAACCTCTTTTATTTCCTCTTGTGTATAATAACCACCATACGTTGCTTTTTCATTTTGTTTTGCAGGCGACTGTTCCTTCCAAGGTTCATGTCTTCTATCCACTCTCCATGCTGCTTTTTCGGTTAAAAGTGGATATTTTTTTATTTCAATTCTCCACCCATTATCATCCGTTAGGTGCCAGTGAAAAACATTCATTTTATGTAAAGCAATCATATCAATATAAGTTTTGATAAAATCAACATCGAAAAAATGGCGGGAGACATCCAGATGCATACCTCTATAGCTAAAAGAAGGAGCATCTTTAATTTCGCAAGAAGGGATAAAAGATGTTTTTGGTTTTAACCCTTTTTCTAAATTCGGATCACACAACTGCCTAAATGATTGGAAGCCATAAAATAGACCAGGTTCGTGCGATGCTTCTATTGTTATAAAACCTAGGTCACTTATGTTTAGCTTGTATTCTTCTTTGCCTAAACTGTGTTTAGCGTTTAGGCTAATATTTATTTTGTTTTTTGGATCATTTATTGTGTGTTCTATTTCTAGATCTTTTAAAGGTTTTAAATAATTTTTGAATAGTCCCGCTATATATTTTTCATACTTTGAATTATTTTCAATGTTTATGCCATTGATAGAGTTTAAATCAAAATATTGGTTGGATTTTTCGATACTTGTTGGTTTTGGAATAATATTTATAGATGTGTCTTTCATGGTTTTTTGATTGTTATTACAAGAAAAAAGTAAACAGGTTATTGAAATTATTAAACGATACAATTCAATTAAGTATTTAATTTTTTTTGAATTGCTATCAACGAAATAAACTCATATATAATATTTGCAGCGAGTAGACTGGTAATATGAGCTGGGTCATATGGTGGCATTACCTCAACCATATCAAAACCTATAAAATTGATCTCCTTCAGTCCCCGTACAAATGAAATTGCATCATAACCAGTAAACCCGCCGGCTTCAGGTGTTCCCGTTCCTGGCGCAAAAGCAGGGTCTATAAAATCTATATCAAAGGTTAGGTATGCTTTTTTATTGCCGATTCGATTTTTAACTAAAGATAGCGCTTTTTGAATGCCCATAGAATGTAGTTCTGGACCTGTAATTGATAATAAACCAGCGTCTTTAGACATTGAAAAATCATTTTTATCATATAAAGGCCCCCTTAATCCTATTTGACTAGAGAGGGATGCGTCAATTAAGCCTTCCTCTATGGCTCTACGAAAAGGAGTTCCGTGAGTATCTTTGTTATCATAGTATCCGTGCCAAAG
>JAYPLH010000250.1:0-2580 GCA_038365355.1 Fidelibacterota bacterium | reverse complement strand
CTTTTAGTGGGTTTGTACCTGAAAAGCTTCTTTATAATTAGTAAGATCAAAGGAACACCTTCATGGATATTTATTTCTTTATCCTCGGCAATTTTAGTTTATGTTTTTATATACTGGATTGTAGATGAAAAAGGAAAATCTTCATGGTTTAAATATATAAATATCGCTGGAACATCAACTCTAACTTGTTATCTTATTCCATATTACTATTACAATATTGTTTCATTTTCAAATTGGACAATTCCTACAGTGTTTGTCACTGGAATAGCAGGGTTAATTAAATCTGCACTTTTTGCATTTTTGATCATTGGTTTTGCCTGGATTTTCTCAAAAATGAAATTGCATATGAGAATTTAGATAATGTCTATTTATTAATATTTTTGTAATATATCAATATAGATAATAAAGGAGTATTCTATTACTTTTTTAAAAATACTAAAAACGGTGGAAAAATTTATACTTGGTGATAAAAAACCTAAAGATCATTGGAAAAAATATCGTAAACCAAAAAAGTAGTTCTTTATCATTTTTTGAACACTAATTAACTCTACGCTGATACTATTTTAACTTAAGAATCATAATGTTTAATCCGAATTCAACCTTTTTGTTTAAAAGATCTGGTGTCCAATCAAAAAACCGTGTTGTCCTTGCGGCAATGACGAATAAGCAAAGTTTTGAAGATGGAACTATATCGATAGATGAAATTAATTGGCTTTCTAGACGGGCTCAGGGTGGTTTTGGAATTATTACTACTGCTGCAACACATGTTTCAAAACATGGCCAAGGATGGGAGGGTGAGTTTGGTGTTTTTGATGACAGCTTTATTCCTTCTTTAACAAAACTTACCCATAGTATTCACCGCTATGAGGGGCTTGTTTTTGCTCAGTTATTTCATGGTGGTATCCGATCTCCTGAATATCTCACTGGAATGCAACCAATATCAGCTGATAAAGTAGAGTGTAAAGAATCAAAGTCAGGTTTTTCGATAAAAGCATCTGAAAATGATATCAAAAGAATTATTAAAGATTTTACATCTGCAGCAGTGCGTTGTGTGGATGCTGGTTTTGATGGACTAGAATTACATGGTGCACATGGATATTTAATTTCACAGTTTCTTTCAAAGTCTATAAATAAACGTAAAGACAGATGGGGTGGAGACTTAAAAGGCCGATCTCGTTTTCTCATTGAAATTTTTAAATCAATCCGGAAACATGTTCCTGAAAAATTTATAGTTGGAATAAGATTATCACCTGAAATTAAAGGATTAGAGATATCATTAGATGATAGTCTTGAACTTGTAAAAAAAATTAGTCATTTAGACGTAGATTTTATTCATTTATCTTGTTGGGATATTTATGCTCATTCTTCCGAATATCCTAAAAATTCCAAAACTCTGACAGAATGGTATACCAAATCTATTGATAATCTACCACCAATTATCAGCACAGGGAATATATGGTCATCTCAAGATGCTCAAAATGCAATGAGGCAAGGTGCTGACCTTATTGGCGTTGCAAGAGTAGCAATACCATACCCAGATTGGACAAAAAATATAATTGATCCAAAATATGATCCTCCAAGAGGACCCTATACCAGCCAACAATTAAAAAAAGCACAATTAAGTGATGCTTTTATCAATTATATGCGTAAATGGGAGGGATTTGTCGTTGATTAGTAAAAATTATTTGATGTATCATATTTTTAGACAATTTTGTACTTTTATTGCTTGAAATTTCAATACTATTTAGCAGATGAATATTTTTAAACTATACCTTTTTATAATTTTATTTTTCGGATGCAGTAATCAACCATCAGAATTAGATCTGTTAAATAAAGAATATCCACAAGGGAACTACGGAAATAGTATGCAGAAAGGAATTCCTAATAGGATACATGAAGTATTAAAAAATCCTGACAAATACTTAAATAAAAATGTTTTAGTATCAGGTGTAATAGATGACGTGTGTCCTATGAGGGGATGTTGGATTCAGATATCTGATAAAAACCAAACTGGTCCGATACGTGTTAAAGTAACAGATGGTGAAATTGTTTTCCCGCTTTCAGCAAAAAACCATAACGTAACTGTTCAAGGAACTTTTGTTAGATTAGATTTGTCTAAAGATCAGGCTATAAATTGGAAAGTACACCTCGCTAAAGAAAAAGGTGTTGAGTTGGATCCAAATGATATTGTTCTTCAGAAAGAAGACTATTACGAATATCGTATTAATTGTACCGGAGCTAAGGTATTATAAAGGAATAATAATCAATTTTGACTTTTATGTATTTTAGATAATTGAACATATTTTTTTGCCCATTTTATATTTTCTTGATAAGCCTTTTCTGTCCTAGTCTTAATTATTCTTCCTGGAATACCAACTACTACTGAGTAGTCAGGAATTATCATTTGTTCCATGATAACAGATCCTGCTCCAATTATAGATCCTTTTCCTACTTTGACTCCATTCATGATGATTGCCCCCATGCCAATTAATGCACCATCCTTTATTGAGCATCCGTGTAATATTACATTATGTCCAACCGTAACATCATTACCTACTTCGACGCCTTGATCATTTTCTA
>JAYPLH010000249.1:0-2593 GCA_038365355.1 Fidelibacterota bacterium | reverse complement strand
AAATACTTGACTCATTTATACCCGGAATTACATATCTATCAATCTCATTTTTTGGATTCCTTGTTAAAAGAACTCGTTTTGCTCCTGATTCTAAATGAAGGGCTAATTTTTCTCTAGTTAGGAACCTACCCGTGGCATCTACAACTACATCAGCTTGCAAAGCATCCCAAGGAATGGTACCAGGCTCTCCTCCGCTAATTACTCTTACACGCTGGTCTTTAACTATTAGATAGTTTCCATCTAACTCTACTGAGTCTTCCATTGCACCATGGATAGAGTCTCTGACTAGTAAATATTGAAGAGTTTCAGCGGATCCAAAATCACTGATTGCTACAAAATTATAGTTTGGGTTATCGTATCCAAGTCTGAAAATGTTTCTTCCGATTCTTCCAAAACCATATAATGCTATATTTATTTTTTTTGACATATTGAAATTTCTTTAATTATTAGAAAATTAAGTCGAGATCTTACGAATAATATTAACCTGAAAATAGTATCAAATATTAAATGTTTGCCCAGTATATTCTTAAATAAGATTAATTTTAATCAATCCATTTTTCATGCTTAACCCAGTCAACTTCCATTTCCCATTCACCATCCATAGGATCCTTGCTAATTTTGGCATAATTCAAAATAGCAAACATCGGTTCAAGAAGTTTTCCAGCAATACCAATATTTCTACCAACTTCTTTACCATTTAATCGAAAAACTAAATCATTACCTAACCATTCAACTGAATATTCATTATACTCAGTTAAATTTGATAATAAATTCACTTGATTAGTCCACCAATCTCCACCATCATCACATGTACCTAAAGGCAAAATACTACGTCCAACATATCCAGTTTGACCACCGTGGGTGCCATGATGCTCCATAATATCAATTTCACCAGATCCTGGTAATGGCCAACAAATATTTTCATCATCCTCCTGGATAGGAGGCTCATTATTACGTGCTCCTAAAATCCACCAAGCAGGGAACATCCCTGCTTCACCAGCACGATTAAGCTTAATCTTTGCTGTCCAACGGCCTCCAGTAAATTCTTGAAGATTCTTAGAAGCAAGACGTCCTGAAACATATTGGGTTTCAGGGTGATATTTTCCAAATTTAGAAACATTGCTTGAACATGATCTTTCATAATCTAATTTGACAAGTCTCAATTTTAAAGATCCATTACTAACTTCACGGGTGTTGTATTCTCCATCCCTGACATAACATTGGTCTTCATCATTTACCCAAAGTAATTGATCTTGCCAATTTTTATCATTGAAAAATTCAAACTCATCTATAAAGTCAATTACCCATCCTTTTTTTTTAATATTTTCTTTAGATTTTTCTGTACATGAAAAAGAACCTATTCCTAAAGCTAATAAAGAAATTGTTAAGACACTTACATTATTCATTTTAAGATAATTTTCTAATTATTTCTTACCAGTCTGAGTATATCCTAGCGCACCATAGCGGTCACTCAGAACAATAACCCCATCCATATCTCTATTGGAACCAATATATGCGGTTGGTTCTTCGTACTTATTATAGGTTTGCACATAACCATTTGCATCTTTTCCTGTACCTAAATAAAGTGTTCGCTTTTGATCTTGATTATATGCGGTAATAAATCCACCATGGCCGTCATCCTTAATAGTAATTGAATTCACAACAATGTCACCAAAATTTTTATTGTTTGACTCTAAATCATCTGCAGCAATTAATACAAAAATCAGGCATGATCCTAAAAAACCGATTAAAACACTTTTGATATCAATTTGGTCCATATTGTTTCCCTTTTATACATTTAAATTAACAATCATTATTTCAAATTTATTCTTCTTCAGCTAATGCATCCATCTTTTCAAGAAAATCACTCATTTTTTGAATATTCTTATCACCACTTATTTTGGATGTTTGTGGATCAGTATGCCATTCTTTTTTTGCATGAAGAATTTTTGAAACTAATATTACAGTATACAAAAGAAGTAAAATAATGTATCCTGCAACATGTGCAAAATTTTCTCGATCTAAAAATATCAGTAAAAAAAACAGGATCACCGGCATCCATTTTATCAATCTTTGAAGAATTAGAAGCATCCAACTAGTCTAAGACTTCTTCAATAAATTTTAACATTTTTTTTTGCTTAGAAAGATAACCTAATCTTGTTTCCACATTTAAATATCTAACATTCCTTCTCAAAGCTTCCCAGGATAGACTTCCATCATCTTTTTCTGGTAATTTGTTTTGTAAAACTACATTGAAAGGACCAGAACTTAATCTTTCATAATCATTTGCATCCGTGCATATAATAAAGTCTCTTGGGTTTTGAGTTTTTTTTATGGATACCTTTTGACTTTTATTTTTTTCCTTGTATACATTATATCCACGAAAATTATTATGCAATGAAATGAGATATCCAGATTCACTAGGCATAAGAGCATTTAAGAATTCTTCTCTTTCTCCATCAAGAATATCCAAAGCGCTTTTTAGACTACCTGGAGGCCAATCTGGTTTAAATTTCCTCAAGGCATGATATGAACCTTTCCTAGAAAAAATTCTATTTGGATCAATTATGGTTGATTGGAAAGGTATCTCACG
>JAYPLH010000248.1:0-2611 GCA_038365355.1 Fidelibacterota bacterium | reverse complement strand
TTTCATCATTTATACTAGCTGTTTTAGATACAAGCACTGTATCGATAACAGGGAGGTTTGCTGAAATGGATGCAAAGACCACCAACTTTTCTTCATAAACCATTTCTGAATCATTAAAGCTGCAAGATTTTAAAGTTAATGCAGTTAATAATATTGTTAATATAGCTAAATATTTCATTTTAAAACTCCCAAGTAAATCCAAAGGTTGGTATAATAGGAAAGAGTGATAGATCTCTTTCTTGAATTTTGCCCTCGTCTGCTTCATCAACGTTTACCTCTCCAATATCTGGTCTTCCATTACCGTTTGCATCGTGATCTTCCTCAATCCAATCGCCATCATCATCAAGTCCATTATAAGGATTTCCAAGAGAATAGACCTTTCTAAAAGTATTTTCCCTATTAAAAGTATTAATAATTTGAAAGAAAAAATCTACATTTGTTTTTCCAATCTTCGCATGATAGACGGCGCCTAAATCAAGCCTGTTGTAAGGTTTATATCTTCCAGAATTTCGAGAACCTGGGATGGTCCGGAAAACTTCTTCAGGGCTCTCCGGAAATTTTTGTACATAATAACCTAAAATAGGAGTAAAGGCCTGCCCTGATTGAAGAGTCCATCTCCAATTCACCTCCCATTTTTTATTAAACTGATAATTCCCAAGGGCACTAAATGCATGAGTTCTATCCCAATTTGTGTAATATTCTTTTTCAGATGCACTATAAATACTATTCATTTTTTTTCTAGAAACAGAAAATGTGTATGCTAGCCAGCCACTTAGTTTACCTGCCATTTTTTGACCAAATAATTCCAATCCATAAGCATAACCATCCGCTGGAGTGACGATATCCGATAGCTTTTCATCTGATACCTGAGCGTCTGTTGAAGATCTACGCTCTTCATAAGTTAACAAATTCTTTAAATCTTTATAATAACCTTCTACCTGAATCTTATACATGTTTTGGATATATTCTTCATATCCTAAAACAAACTGAACTGATTTTCCTGGCGCAACTGATTCATCCACAGCAATCCAATTATCTAAAATAGATGGATTAAAATCATCTTGAAAAGTGCTAATAAATTGATGGTAATTTCCAACGGATAAGTTGATATATCTATCATCTGTAAGTAAATATTTTAAGCCGAAACGAAGATCTGGATATAGTGAATCTGGAAATACATTATAGTAGTTTATGCGGATCCCTGGCTCTAAAATCAAAAGATCATTTAGACTGTATTTCATTTTCAAATAAGAGCCCAATTCAACGGGAGCATTTTTAATTCTAAAGGCTACAGAATCTTGGAACTTGCTAAAATATTCAAAACCCAAAGTTTTATGCTGCGTTCCAAATTTTACAGTGGTATTTGGTGATTTAAACCATGAAAAATCACCTGAAATAGTTTGGTCGTCTATAATATTATCATTAACGAGTCCCCCATCTCCTCCAAGCCCAAACATTGTTCTAAATTTACTATTTGCAACTAAAAAATTTCCAACTAGTCTTTCACTAAAAACCCTACGCCAATGACCGCTTATTGTATTATTACCCCAACGACCGTCTAATCCAAAAGTATCGAAAAGAATATCATCTATACCAGTATAATAGCTTAGAGAGAATCGATCTTTTGAAGAAATATCTGAAAAAATATGTCCTTGAACATCATAAAAAAAGTATGGAGGGATATTTGTAGCAATATTATCTGGTAGAACTTTAGGCAAGACTAAATCAAAATATGTTCTTCTTCCACTTAAAATCCATGCACCCTTGTAGAAAGGCCCCTCTAAAGTTGTTTGTGCCGATAGTAATGAAATGTTTGCTTTTCCTTTGAATTCTTTCTGATTTCCCTCTCTACTAATGACATTTAAAACAGCGGAAAGTCGACCTCCATATTCTGCATTATAGGCTCCCTTAATTAACTCAGCTTCTTTAACCCCATCTACAATAAAGTTTGAAAAGACGCCACCCAAATGTGAGGGGTTATAAACCGTAATTCCATCTAACATAATAAGATTCTGATCTGTATTACCACCTCTTATAACCAATCCAGTACTATATTCAGAAGTAGTTAACACTCCAGGAAGAGCCTGAATAGTTCTAAACAAATCTGGCTCTGCAAGTGCTGGTGCCGCTTTCATCATTCTAGGACTCAAATTAATCTTGCTAGGCTGAATGTTATTTCTTCTTTGAAGCTTTTCAGCGGTAACATCAACTTGAGTGAGTTGGACAAGATCTTCAACCATCTCAATATCTTTCTTAATTGATTCTTCACCTGATATAATTACCTGAATGCGGCTAACTCTAAAACCTACATAGGAAACCATAAGTGTATAGCTCCCAGGATTAATATTTTGAATTATATAATATCCATTAATATCAGTAGCCATACCCTGCCCAGTTTCTTGAATCATAACGTTTGCACCAATCAAGGCTTCTCCTGAGGATGAATCAGAAATAAAACCTGAAACAATACCACCCTGAGAGTATGCAAAAGATATAAATAATATTATTATTTGTATTGTTTTTTTCATAATTAGTTAAGTCCTTAAATAACTTAGATTTTCAGTAGTAAATGGAATGGGTTCAATGTCATATTTTTTAAATAATTCATCTG
>JAYPLH010000247.1:0-2637 GCA_038365355.1 Fidelibacterota bacterium | reverse complement strand
ATAGTAGAGATTATTTTAAAAGTGGAATAAAAACTTGTATGAATATGGGCCTTTCATTTGAGAAAGGTTTTGAATGTGAGATAAAAAGTAATATTCCCATTCAAGCCGGGACAAGTAGTTCATCAGCAATCGTAGTAAGTTGGATTAATTTTTTAGCTCAGTTAGCTGATAAGAAACCTCAATGGTCTTTGGAAAAAATAGCAAAATTAGCCTATCAAACTGAATGCGTAGAGTTTGGAGAGCCAGGTGGTATGATGGACCAGTATGTTACTTCTTGTGGAGGGATGTTACTAATAAAATCAGAGCCAAAAGTATCAGTTGAAAAAATTGAGTCTGAATTAGGTAGTTTTGTATTGGGTGATTCAGGGGAGCTAAAAAACACCCTAGATATTCTAGATCGATGTAAAACTTCAAGAATAAATATTTTTGAAAAAATTAAATCTGTTACATCTCAGTTTGATTTGCACACATGTAAAGATGATCTAGATGTATCTTATCTTAGTAAAAAAGAAAAAAACTTGTTTTTTGCTACTTTGAAAAATAGAAATTTATTAGAAAAGAGTTTAAAAGAATTAAACAAAGAAAAGGTGGACCCTATATATTTCGGTGAATTATTAAACCAACAGCATAGGATTTTAAGAGATGATTTAAATGTAAGTACAAAAAAAATTGAATCAATGCTCTATGCTTCAAAGCAGGCTGGTGCATTCGGCGGCAAAATAAATGGATCAGGTGGAGGTGGATGTATGTTCGCTTATGCTCCGGACAATCCTAAGAAAGTTGCAAGTGCAATAGAATCTGTTGGCGGAAGAGCCTATATTATAGGGAAAGATGAAGGAACAAAAATTTTATTTAAGTGAGGGAACAAATAAATGAGTGATATTACGCTTTTAATTATGGCTGCTGGTATGGGTTCAAGATATGGAGGCCTCAAGCAATTAGATTCTGTAGGCCCAAACCAAGAAACTATTATTGATTATTCTGTTTATGATGCAATTCGAGCTGGTTTTGGCAAGGTTGTTTTTGTTATAAGAAAAGAATTTTATAAAGAATTTAAATCTTTAATTACCGATAAATATCTAGGCAAGATTAAAGTTGAATTCGCTTTTCAAGAGCTTGAAAATCTTCCAGCGGAATTTTCTTGTCCTGAAGAAAGGAAAAAACCTTGGGGGACAGGACATGCAATTCTTTCAGCCAAAGATATAATTCAAGAACCATTTGTTGCAATAAATGGTGATGATTTTTATGGGTTAGAGTCCTTCAAGGTTGTGGCCGATTACTATCAAAATGGTGGGAGTGAATTTTCTATGGTTGCATTTCAATTAGACAATACTCTCTCTGACTTTGGAAGTGTTACACGTGGACTCTTTACCTTAAAAGGAAATAAATTAGATACAGTTATCGAAACTGGAGGATTAATAATGTCAGAAAAGGGCATGACATCAGATCGAAATATTCACTTAAATGGTAAAGAGCCAGTATCTATGAATGTTTGGGGGTTTACTCCTGATTTATTTGGTTATTTAGAGTCTATGTTTATTCAATTTTTAAAAGAAGAAGGCGGTGCATTAAAAAGTGAATATTTAATACCTTCCGTAGTAAATAATTTGATACAGACTGATAGAAAATCAGTACATATTCTCCATAGTAGTGCTAAATGGTTTGGTGTTACTTATAAAGAAGACAAATCTTACGTTATGGATGAGATAAAAAAACTTATCAAAGATGGGCACTATCCAAAAAATTTATTCTAGGAAATATATTTATCATTTTTTATGCAATTAATAAATCCCTTTTATGAACCAAGCAGAATTTATAAAAATAGTTTTTAAATATTGTTAGATAATGGTGAGATGAAGATATCTGTAATTATTCCTACCTATAATCGGAAAAAAACTCTTGCAAGGGCAATCCAATCTGTTATAAATCAATCCTTATCACCATTTGAGATTTTAATTATAGATGATGGGTCTAATGATGGTACAGAAGAATGGGTCAAAGAGAACTTCCAAAATATAAAGTATATCTACCAAAATAATCGTGGAGTAAGCTCTGCTAGAAATATAGGTATAGAAAATGCAAATGGAGACTGGGTCGCATTTTTGGATTCGGATGATGAATGGCTACCAAATAAGCTACATGAGCAAGTAAAAGCAATTGAATCAAACCCAAAAATAAAATTTTTCCATACGAATGAAATTTGGATTAGGAATGGAGTTCGAGTGAATCAAATGAAAAAGCATAAAAAATATGGTGGGTATATATTTGAGAAATGTTTGGATATATGCAGAGTATCTCCCTCCTCAGTATTAATACAAAAAGAAGTATTTGATAATATTGGGGTCTTCGATGAGTCATTAAGAGTGTGTGAAGATTATGATCTCTGGTTAAGGATTACTTCAAAATATCCAATTGAATTCTTAGATGTACCATTGATTTACAAATATGGAGGTCATGCTGATCAGCTTTCAAAAGTAAATGATGGGATAGAATCCTATAGAATTCAATCATTAGAGAAAATTATTAATTCTGGTTTCCTTAGTGATGAACAGAAAGTTATGGCAGTAAACGCTTTGGTAAACAAGATGAAGATTTATTCTAAAGGGTTAAAAAAGAGAAAAAAATTAGATGCATTAC
>JAYPLH010000028.1:0-15449 GCA_038365355.1 Fidelibacterota bacterium | reverse complement strand
AATTAATTTGCATCCACGTAGAGCTGCAAGGCAATGTGTTTTGAAGGCGTTATTTGCTTATCAATTTTCAAAAAATGATACCATTGATCAACTTGTGAACAAAAATCCTGAATTAAAGGGTAATGATGATTTTATTCATTCGCTTTTTGATATTGTCCTTAAAAATGTGGAATTGACAGAAGATGTCATTAAGTCTCACCTTGAAAATTGGGAGATTGACCGTGTTGCCTTAATTGACAAAATCTTATTAAAAATGGGGATTTGTGAAATTTATTTCATTGATGATATTCCTCCTAAGGTGACTATTAGTGAAATGGTAGAAATAGCAAAAATTTATAGTACTGATGAAAGTCCCGTTTTTATTAATGGTATTCTTGATGCAGTTTTTAAAAATTATATGAAGGAAAATAAAGAGTAGGCTTTAAAAATGATCTTATCAAAATTATTTGGTACAAAATCTGAACGTGAAATAAAAAAATTGTCTTCGGAAGTAGATAAAATAAACCATTCTTATAAATTATTTTTAGAGAAATCAGATGAAGATCTTATAAATAGGACAAAAGAATTAAGAGATTTCGTAATTAGTACCCGTGATGAAAAAATAAATTCGGTTAAAGATATTACTGATAAAAAAATACGGGATGAAAAAATCTTAAAGGCCGAACAAGGTGCATTAGATTTGATTATGACAGAAGCTTTTGCTATTGTAAAAGTAATATGTGAAAGAATGTGTGGTGAATCTTGGAGTGTTTCTGGGCAAAAGGTAATATGGAATATGATTCCTTATGATGTCCAGATTTTAGGAGCGATTATTCTTCATAAGGGCAAAGTTGCAGAAATGAAAACAGGTGAAGGTAAAACACTGGTTGCAACAATGCCTATATACTTAAATGCTTTAACAGGACGTGGAGTTCACGTTATCACTGTTAATGACTATCTTGCTCAAAGAGATGCAGAATGGATGGGAGAGGTTTATAAAAGATTAGGTCTAACTGTTGGTTACATTCTAAACTCAATGGATAACATGAAAAGAAGAGAAATGTATAGCAGAGACATTACTTATGGTACAAATAATGAGTTCGGGTTCGATTATTTGAGGGATAATATGGCTTTACAGTCTGAAGAAAAAGTACAGAGAGGACATTCGTTTGCTATTGTTGATGAAGTAGATAGTGTCTTGATAGATGAAGCTCGTACTCCACTTATTATTTCAGGTGCAGTTGATACACCAGTCGATGAAACTTTTACTAAACTAAAACCTGGTGTACAAAATTTAGTGAAAAAACAGACTTCATTAGTCTCTGATTTTGTGAAAGAAGCTAGAAATTATATTAATCAGGAAGATGAGGAAAATGCTGGTCTGAAGCTATTACAGGCTCAGAGAGGAATGCCAAAGCATCGTCAAGTTATGAAGATATTTCAAGAACCTGGAATGTTAAAATTAGCTCAAGAAACTGAATCTATATATACTCGCGACAAAAAAATGCATGAAGTCGATGGTGATTTATACTTTGCAATTGAAGAAAAAAGTCATGTTATGGATATTACAGAGAAAGGTAGAAATTTACTTTCTCCTGACAAACCAGATACTTTCATTATACCAGATCTTGGAGAACTGTTATTAGAGGTAGAAGAACGCAATGGTTTATCCGATAAAGATAAAGAAATTGAAAAAGAGAAAGCACACCAACTACATGCTGAAAGAAGTAGTACTATCCATAATTTTAATCAATTATTAAGGGCCTACACGCTGTATGAGAAAGATGTTGAATATGTTTTACAAGATGGAAAGGTAATGATTGTAGATGAATTTACTGGGCGCGTTTTGCCTGGGAGAAGATATTCTGATGGTCTACACCAAGCTCTTGAGGCAAAAGAAAATGTACGGATTGAGAGAGAAACTCAGACATTAGCGACGATTACCGTACAAAATTATTTTCGTTTATATGATAAACTTGCAGGAATGACAGGTACTGCTGAAACCGAAGCTGAAGAGCTAGGTTCTATTTATGGATTAGATGTTACTGTAATACCAACTCATAGACCTATATCTAGAGATGATCGTGATGATCTTGTTTATAAAACGAAACGCGAAAAATATAATGCTGTTATTGAAGAAATTTCTGATTGTCACAAAAAAGGGCAACCTATTTTAGTTGGAACAATTTCAGTAGAAATATCTGAGTTATTATCTCGGATGTTAAAGCGAAAAAATATTCCCCATAATGTTTTAAACGCAAAGCAGCATAAAAGTGAGGCAGATGTTGTCGCAAGAGCAGGTCAAAAAAGTGCAGTTACTATTGCGACCAATATGGCTGGACGTGGAACTGACATTAAATTAGCTGAGGGTGTTAAAGATCTTGGGGGGTTACATATTATTGGGACTGAAAGACACGAATCAAGAAGAATTGATTTACAACTTCGTGGTAGAAGTGGTAGGCAGGGTGACCCAGGTTCTTCAAGATTTTATTTATCTCTAGAGGATGATCTAATGAGGCTTTTTAGTTCCGATAGAGTTGCATCTATTATGGATCGAATGGGTATTGAAGAAGGCGAGGTTATTTCTGCAGGGATGGTTACAAGGGCAATCTCAGGCGCTCAGAAAAAGGTTGAAGTAAGAAATTTTGGGATTAGAAAACATTTGTTAGAATACGATGATGTAATGAATCAACAGAGGCAAGTAGTCTATGATATAAGGAATCAGGCATTGTCAGGAAATAATATGCGTGATTCTGTTTATCAGGTATTAGATGATTTTATTTTTGAGGAAATTAAATCTCAGACTGATTTAGGAACTCCGGAGATGTGGGACTGGGAATACTTAAAACAACGTTTTGCGTCACATATAATGGTTGACGTATCCTATGAAAAGATGAACAAAGACCTCGGTGAGGTTGATAATAATGAAAAGATTGTTGATTGGATTCTAACAAAAGCCAAATCTATATATAAAGCGAGGGAAGGTCTTGTGCCTGAGCAAGTTATTAGAGGTTTTGAGCGTTTTATTATGCTCAGAACCATTGATGAAAAATGGAAAGATCATCTTTATTCAATGGATCAATTAAGAGAAGGAATAAATCTTCGTGCATATGGTCAGAAAAATCCATTGCTTGAATACAAATCTGAAGGATTTAAAATGTTCCAAGAGATGATGGGAGATATGAGCGCAATTACAATACAAAGATTATTTAGAACACAGCTTCAAGGAATGGAGGAATCTTCCACAACAAGAAAGCCAGTAATGGGGAAAATGGAAACTTCTCATCAAGATACAACTGGGATGGGGTTAAAAGGTGTAGATACTAAACAAGTTGTAAATCAACCCAATCAGGTAAGGTCTCCGGTAAAAGTAGATCCGAAAATGGGACGTAATCAGAAAATTACAGTGCAGGGTCCGGGTGGGGAAAAAATTGAGATTAAATACAAAAAATTACAAAGCTATTTAAATAAAGGTTTTATACAGGTGTAAAATGGAAAATAAGAATTTCAACACAAAAGCTATTCATATAGGCAATGCACCGGATGAAGAAACTGGAGCTGTTACATCTCCTATTCATTTTTCATCTACATTTAAACAAAATGAGGTGGGTGTCCATAAAGGCTATGATTATTCAAGGGCAGGTAACCCTACTAGAGAAAGATTTGAAAAAAATATTTCCTCTTTAGAGAATGCTAGTTATGGAGTCGCTTTTTCTAGTGGTATGGCCGCAATTACAGCTTTATTTCAGACGTTGGGTCGTGGTGATCATGTTATTATAGGTAGGAATGTTTATGGAGGTACCTACCGTATGGCAACTCAAGTATTATCTCATAATGGGTTTCAATTTGATTTTGTAGACACTAGGTCATTGGAAAAAGTAGAATCTATGATCAAAGCAAATACAAAATGGATTTTTGCTGAAACTCCAACTAATCCGCTTCTAGAATTATGCGATATTGAAGCGTTATCTAAGTTGTCTAAATCAAAAGGGTTAAAATTAGCTATAGATAATACTTTTATGAGTCCGTATGGGCAAAGTCCAATTAGTCTTGGTGCGGATGTGGTAATGCATAGTGCTACTAAATTTATTGGAGGTCATAGTGACCTTATAGCTGGAGTTTTAATAACTAATGATAGCACACTTGCTGAAAAACTATACTTTATCCAGAAATCAGGTGGAGCAGTCTTAAGTCCTTTTGACTCCTGGATGCTGCTTAGAAGTACAAAGACTTTAGCCTTACGGTTTCAACAACATTCTGATAATGCAATGGCTATTGCCAAAATTTTACAAGGATTTTCAAAAGTAAATTCAGTTGTCTATCCCGGTCTACCAAGCCATAATCAGTATGATCTTGCAACAAAACAGCAAAAAAATCCAATGGGAGAATCTATTTATGGTTCAATGATCTCTTTTAAGTGCCAAACAAAAAAAATGCGTGATGTTTTCTTGAAAAAAATTGAATTGTTCACTTTAGCAGAAAGTCTCGGAGGCGTTGAGAGTCTCGTTTGTGTCCCATACGAAATGACTCATGTTTCAGTCCCTACAGAAATCAAAGAATCGATGGGATTATCACCTAATCTAATAAGACTATCTATTGGAGTTGAATATTTAGAAGACCTTGTTCATGATTTGGCTCAAGCATTAGGTGAATAATTTATGAGTGAATTATCGGCAGAAAATCGTTATTTTATATACAGGTTTATTACCTAATACTCTAAAGAAGTAAGATCATCATAAATTTTTTAATATATCGTATTTGATATTTCAGGAGAATAAAATGGTACCCAGATACAAAATTTTGTTTCAATTTATATTTTTCATTATTGCTTCTAACCTCGCATTATCAGAAGTTACTGTTTCTATAGGTAATGTTAGCGTCGATGGATACACAGAAGATATTGTTGTACCAGTTACAGTATCAAATCCAAGCGAAACTGTCGGAGGCTTTCAATTTGACGTAATGGCAATGCCAACTATTATAAATCTTTCAGGTGTTAGTCCTGTTAATGAAAATAATTTTTCTGCAGATTATAATATTTTTGATGATGGTTCTGCTAGAATTGTATTTTATACAAATACAGGTACTGGCGTTCCTATTGGAAGTGAGGAGATCCTTTTAAATCTTCATTTTAACGGAGAGGATGTCCTTTCAGCTTTAGTAGATCTTGAGGCTTATGATTTAACAGTAAGTAATGCAGATGGAGACGTTATAGCTGGGAATTTAGTCAATGGGTCTATTACCATAGGTAATGTTGTATTCTTTTCAAGTGACACTCCTGATACAGGTGATGTTTTAGAGCAGGTCTCTGTTGATATTAGTATACAGAACTCAAGTTTAGTTGGTGGTGTTCAGTTTGATATGTATGATACTCCTAACTACTTAGATGTGGTTAGTTTTACTACAACTGACCGTACAAATGGTTTTCAAATTGATTTTAATGAGCTAGCTAATGGTGCCACTAGAGTTATATTATACAGTCCTGACAATCAAAATATTTTATCAGGATCAGGTCCTATTGCTAATATGGAAATGGTAATCCACGATAATGCATACAACTCTAATGTTGGAGTTAATTTCGAAAATATTACTATAACTGATGACATTGGCGGTTCTTATTGGGTAGCAGGAGTGTATTCAGGTAAGTTTACTGTAACGCCTGGATACATCGAAGATCCTCACAATCTTCAAGCTCAAGATGGGATGGATGCGCAGGTTTTACTTAGTTGGGATCCTCCGTATGGGCCTATTCCTTCTGATTTTGAGCAGGATTTCGAAGAAGGCGTAATCCCTGAAGATTGGATAGTGACAACCAATTCTGCTCAGGGATGGTTTATCACACAAGATGGATCCAGTGCGTTTTGGACTGTGCCTTCTCATACTTGGTACATGTGTTCCAATGATGACATGGCTGATGATGATGGTTCCGTTGATTATTTAATAACGCCAGGCTTGAATGTGAGCGGTGCTCAAATGATAACTCTAAATTTTGCATCGTACTATGATGGAGCATACGGGCAGACTGCTCATATTATGGTTAGTACAGATGGTGTTAACTTTACTGAAGTTGGAACTTTAGACCCCAACCCTGAATGGGTCACGGAAACAGTTGACCTTTCAGAATATGCCGGTGTACCAAACTTACATGTTGTTTTCCATTCTAATGATAATGGCGCCTGGGCATCTGGATGGGCAATTGATGATGTTTTTATCACTTTTGCCGCTAGAGATATAGATCGTTTGGTGCATTATGAGCTTACTGAATTAGGTGAATGGGCACTTTCAGCTCCAAAGAATGAGGTGATCTCTCGTTTTGGAGGAGGTATCCCTCATGAATTAAAAGTGAATCTTGATGAACCGATTTTAACACAAAATAGGCCTGTAGATTTAGACGCGTTTAAAGTGTATAGGTCATTAAATAATTCTACGGGGTTTCAAGAGATTGCTGAAGTAGGGGCAAATGTTACTTCTTATCTTGATGAAGATGTAGTGAATAGTACTACATATTATTATTACGTTACTGCAATTTATCCAGATGGATCAGAATCGGGGCCAACGGCTACGATTTCGGCTACTCCTGTTGAGTGGGTTGAGTTATGGATGGATGATGGTGCTTCACTCTCTGGTCAAATGGATACTATTGATTTTTATATAAATAATGAATCTGATCTGGGCCTATTTTATTTTGAAATAATGGATTATCCAGATGTAATGAATAGTTTAAATATTTTAACTACAGATAGAACTTCAAATTGGGCACTTGAAATTGCAGATCAAGGAGATGGAACCATTGCAATTACTGGTATTAGTGTTGGGACTCCTCTTTCTCCAGGAGACGGACCTGTTTGTAGGGCTGTCCTCTATCCCGTTGCTGATGAAGAAATGACGGTTAGCCTTTCTTATACTTCTGGCACATCAATACAAGATGCTGGATTTGTAGATCTAAATTGGACCTCTGAAAGCTCTACATACGAAGTTGGTATTGAGACTCAATACTTGAATCTTTATGGTGGATATGGTGACGCTGGCACTGAAACAGTTGGATCGGTATTTCTCCAAAATACCCAGCCAATTTATGCTATTCAATTTGATATTTTAGCAGATCCTCCTTTTATAACAGGTGTGGACCTAAACTTTAATGAGATCTTAAATCTTGAAAATTGGTCGTATTCCGGAACGGATCTTGGTACTGGATACCGTGTGACAGCTTATGATAATTCTATGACTAGCCCAATTGAACCTGGAGTTGGCCATCTTGTCGATGTTACTTATGAAATATTCGCAGGTATACCTGATTCTACCATTGTTGATATAACAGTTAGTGATGCTGCGCTTGCAGATATCAATAATCTGCCTATGCACACAGAAGGTACTCCTCATGCCTTTTTTGTAGGTCAACCTTCTGTTGGATGTACAATTGAAAATGTTTCTGGCGCAATGTCCCCTAGTGGTACTGGTACTTTTCAGATTCATATGGAAAATATTGAGACGGTGAATGTCCTTGAGTTTACAATTCTTGATATGCCAGATTATATGACTGTGACAAATATAGAGTTGTTAGGTCGTTTTGATGATGGTACTGTCGATGGAAATTCTGGAGAGACTGTTGATGGCTCTTTTTATTTCTTAGGCTATGACTTTGTAACATACATAGAGCCAGGATCTGGTCCTATTATGGAAGTAGAAGTTCAGTTTAATAATACACTAAACAATCCTTCCGTTGTGTTTATGATTGATGAAATATCAGCTGGTGATGTAAATGCACTTCCGTTGGATATTGTTGCAGATAATTTTGGACAGTTTGTAAATACTACATTATCTCTTGATCTAAACATTGCTCCAGGAGAATTTAAATTGTATGCTAATTATCCTAATCCATTTAATCCTGCTACTATCATTACATATGATTTAGCCGAAGCCTCTGTTGTAGAGCTAAGCGTTTTTGATATGCGTGGAAGAAAAATTAAAAATTTATTTTCTGGTCAACAGAATTCAGGAAAATATCATGCGACATGGACTGGAATTGATGACTTTGGAAAAAACGTTGGTGCTGGAGTTTATATCTATAAGTTAAAGGTATCGGATAAAATCTTTAGCAGAAAGATGATTATGATTAAGTAAATATTATTCATTGAAATTTTTTATCTCAGTTTATATGCCGCGGTGGTGGAATTGGTAGACACGCCAGATTTAGGATCTGGTGCACTTAGTGCGTGAAGGTTCGAGCCCTTTCCGCGGTACAATCATTTTTTCAGTAACTACTGATGTGCTAAAAGGATTTTCGTAGTAAATAGGTTGGCTAACTAGTTTATAAACAGAAAAATATACTCAGTTGTGTTTGTAATATCATTTGCGCTTCTAATATCAGGTAGCGGCATACAATAAACATTTTTCTAATAAACCAAAAAACAAATCTATCTGTTTGCGTAGCACGCAGCGGAGTATAATATCGCTTTCACTTGATTTGCCAAATAGTCTGTAGATTTCAAAAAGTCATTTCAGCAAAACTAGTTTATAATTAACTTGAACAAAATATATTTAATCCGATAAGCTAATTTTTAGGATAAAAAAATGAAAAATTTTCTTGATAAAGAAACGATCAACAATTTTGAAAAAATTGTTCGTGAAGATAGGAACACAAATTCAGCTCGAAATGCATCCTTTAGAAATGATCTACTAGAAATATCAATGGACTGGGATCATTATAGAAAAATAGACCATTCTTTTTCACATGTAGTAACTGGAGAAATGCCAACCACTAATCAAAAGTCTAGTGGTCGTTGTTGGGGATTCGCAGGACTAAACCTTTTTCGAATATATTTAGGGAGAAAGTATAATTTACGAGATTTTCAGTTTTCTCAGAGCTATTTTATGTTTTGGGACAAATTAGAAAAATCCAATTACTTTTTAGAATCAATCATAAAAACAACAGATGAAGATTGGAATTCAAGGTTAATAATGCATCTTCTAGCTAATCCAATTCAAGATGGTGGACAGTGGGATATGTGGGTTAATTTGGTTGAAAAATATGGTGTTGTCCCTCAATCTGAAATGCCAGAATCGTATTCATCAAGTAAATCTATGCGTATGAATAGGATGATAACTAGAAAACTAAGGGAAAATGCTATTCATTTAAGAAATATGAAACATAAGGATGCATCCAATAATGATATCTTAAGTGAGAAAAAACAAATGCTACAACAAATTTACAAGATGCTTACAATTCATCTAGGGAACCCTCCAAATACATTTGATTGGCAGATCAGAGATAAAAAGAAAAATTTTATTAAATTCGAAAATTTAAATCCTAAATCATTTTATAATGACCACATAGGCCTAAAATTAGATGAATATGTATGTTTAATTCATTGCCCAATGTCTGATAAAGAATATAATAAAGTATATTCGGTTAATTTTCTCGGGAATGTTGTGGAAGGTAATCCAATTAAATATTTAAATGTTGAAATTGATGATATGAAAAAAGCTACAGTAAGTTCTCTGAAAAATGATGAGCCAGTTTGGTTTGGATGTGATGTTAGTAAACATTTTCATAGAGACTTAGGTGTGATGGATATTGATCTTTTTAACTATGATCTTTTTTACGATTTAAAGTTTGGAATGGATAAGGCCTCAAGACTTGAATACGGTGATAGTCAAATGACACATGCTATGTTATTTACTGGAGTTGATATTGATTCAAAAAATAAACCGAAAAAATGGAGAGTTGAAAATAGTTGGGGCAATAAAGGAGGTGATAAGGGGTATCATATTATGACGGATAAATGGTTTGATGAATATAATTATGAAGTAGTTGTTCATAAAAATCATATACCTCAAAAATTTCTAGACTTGCTGAATAATGAGAAACCTATCCAGTTAGATCCTTGGGATCCTATGGGAGCATTAGCGCGTAAATCTTAATATTTATGCGCATTGATTAGAGTCTTTCCTTAAATTACTTTAGAGACTCATGATAGGGAGTATGTTGGAAATGGCAAATAGATTTCTTTGCATTTTTTAGGTTCAGAATTTTATGCCAATTAGATAAATGTACTTTTTTATAATTCTTTTTATCCTGAAGCAATAGCCATGCGTTTTTCTTTCACCTCAATTTTTGTTTTGTTAATCAGTCTTTCTTTACTATCAGCACAAACTATCCCACATACAGAAATCTACGAAAATGGGAATATAAAAAGCATTTCTTATCATCAAAAGGTAGGAAATACTATCAAAAAAATAAAATATGAAGAGTTTTTTGAAAACGGGAATAAATTCATATCAGGCTCTTTTAAAAACGGTAAAAAATCTGGTGTTTGGATAGAATGGAACAAAAAAGGTGAAAAAGTATCTAAGGGAAATTATAAAAATGGAAAAAGAGATGGATTTTGGGAAGGGTGGCATAGTAATGGATTAATACAAGGGGAGGTAACTTGGCTTAATGGTAAGGAAAATGGGCTTTGGGTTCTTTGGTATGAAAATGGGAAGAAGATGAGAGAAGTGCATTGGGAAAATGGGAAAAGAAATGGTAAATGTTTAGAATGGCATGAGAATGGAGTGAAAAAGCTAGAAGGCTTTTGGATAAATGGATTGAAAGATGGGCAGTGGAAGTATTGGTATGATAGTGGAAAAATTCTAAAAGAAGAGATGCATGAAAATGGGGAAATGAAAATAGAAAAATGGTATTAACTTTAAAAGAAAGACTATTTGGCCTTATTTTGATGATTCATTTTGGTTTTTTAAAAACTTTTCATACCAATCAATACTTAATCTAAGACCCTCATCAATTTTAGTTTGAGGTCTCCATTTAAAATTTTCACTTATTTTTTTAAAGTCCATTTGCTGAAATATTATTTCTCCATGCACTTTTGACTTAGGAAACCTAATCTTCCTTTTAAAAGTTGTGAATGCTTCTTGATCCAGTATCAATTCAAATATTTTTATTATTAAGGACTTTATATGAATGGGGTCATTTGATCCGGCGTTAAAAATTTGTCCATTTAGAGATTTGTCGTTGGATAGTTTCTTGGCTAAAAGAACATAGAGATCGACTACATCATTAATAAATAAAAAATCCCTATGGTGTTCTCCATTCGTTCTAGGAACGAAAGTACCATGTCCCAAAGCTGATCTAATGCAATCTGGTATTAAAGCACTAAAGTTAAGTTGCCCAGGTCCATAGATATTTGCAAACCTAGTAATAATTATCGGGAAATTGAATTTTTTTGAACAATAAGTTTGCGCTATTAGATCACCGCAAGCTTTGGAAACATCATAGGGGTATTCGGGTTTTAATGGATAGGATTCTTGATATGGGAGCTGTTCAATGGGATAACTGCCATATGCTTTGTCAGATGACGCAATAATAATTGATTTAATATCAGTTTTGACTTCTCGAATTGCTTCTAACAATGTATATGTACCTCGAATATTAGATTCCCAAGTGAGATATGGGTATTCCAATGCTGTTCCAACCTCCACTTGAGCAGCAAGATGAAAAACATGTTGAATTCCTTCTTCTGCAATTATTCTTTTCATCAAATGGAAATCAGTAATGTCACCATTTATTAATGTTATTATTTTATTAACTTTTTCAAAATACAGAAAACTATGTGGATTGTAATTTCTAATTAATCCATAAACAGATGCTCCCTGATGAGCTAAAGACTTAGCAAGGTTCGCACCAACAAATCCATTAATACCGGTTATAAAAACTTTTTTTTCTTTCCAAAAACCTTTCATTTTAACGTATTTAAATATAAATCAATTGACTTCTCGGCTAATGCCAATTCATTTAAAGTGTTTATTGTTATATGTATTCCATCATGTTCGTAGGAATATAATTGCTTTTTTTCGATAAGAATATTAATTAAGTCTAACCAATTGTTTACAGAGTGAGTATGCTTAAAAATGTTTTTATTAAAAATAAAATAACCTATATTAATTGATCCAGGGTATTCAGGTTTTTCATTGAAAGAAATAACGAGGTTTTCATCATTTTTCTCGATAATACCAAAGTTCTGTTTTAATTGATACGAACATACGGTAGCAATTCTGGAATGTGATTTGTGAAAGGCATATAATTTTTCAATATTCACGTTAGCAATGGTGTCACCATAACAGATCATGAAATCATTATCAATCATGCTCTTACAATCAAGAATTCTTGTTAGTATATCTACTTTACCAGAGTTTATAATTTTAGCATCTATTGATTTATATTTTCTAAAGTGGCGACTTATCAAATTTGATTTATAACCACTACAAATTAAAAATTCTCTCAATCCAGATTTATGCAAATGTTCAATAATATGATCAATAATTGTTTTATTTTTAATTTTTACAAGAGGCTTAGGTATTTTTTTTGTCAGTGGATGAAGCCGAGTTCCTTCTCCTCCACAAAGCAATAAAGTTTTCATATTTTCTATTTCTTGTAAATGTTTTTTATTCATTGATCTTTAAAGAATTATAGTAATGTATATATTGAGATACACTATTGTTAATATCTAATTCTTTTTTGGCATGAGATCGCGCATTATTGCTGAGTAATTTCATTTTATCTTTATTAAAGAACATCCACATAATCATTTCATATAAAGATTCTTCATTGTTTTTTTCAAATAATAATCCATTAGCTTTATTTATAGAATAGAAGTTAAGTGGATCATTGGTATTCCCTCTATTAAAACCTTTTATTTGTTCAGGTATGGCTCCAACAGCTGATGCAATAACAGGTAAGCCACAGGACAAAGCTTCGGATATTGCTAATCCCCATGTCTCTATGTTTGATGATTGTATATATAGGTCTGCACAAGAATAGTACTCTATAAGCTCTTCTGATTGAGGAGTGGGGTTTGTAAAAATAAATCTTTTTGAAAAGTTTTGTGATTTTAAATTGGATGCTTTATCACCTACAGCAATAAGAAGGAAGTCTTTTCTTTTACGTAATATGCTAGTGTATGCATTGTATAGAGTTTTGAAGTCTTTGAACGGGTTTGAAAGAATTCCTACAGCTGTTGTCATAATAACAAATACATTTTTTGGAATTTTCAATTTTTTTCTAATTTGAATTTTATCTTTAGATTTGAATTTATTGACATTAATAGAATATTGTATATAATCTAAAGGAGAGTTTTGAGTTTCTTTGATCTGTAAGAAATTATTATAGACCCATTTAGAATGAGAAATAAAATTAATTTTGCTTTGATTAATTTGGTGAAATTTGTAACTAGATGCGTGCTTTATATTTTTATATAATACAAGAGGAGGGGGTTTGGTTAGTATCCAAAGATCATGAAGGCTAAAAACAACTTTGTAATAATGACTGAGAATTTTTATATGCCGAAGATCAAAAATATTATTTCCTCCCCCAGTATTGAAATGAATAATATCAGGTTTAAATTTTAAAATTGAAAAAAAGTTTGGATTGCTTAGGTTGTATCGTTCAATCAATGAAGAATTATACCATTCATTAAAATTTAAATTTATTCTTCTTGTAAGTAATCCTATTCTGAAGCTGAAAGGGAAGTTCCATCTGCCTTCAATTAAATTATTTATCCATTTTTTTTTCGCGCTACTTTTTTTTTGAATAACACTTCGATCTTTTGAAATCTTATTATTTACAATCATAAAGGATTGAAAACCATTGGCTCGTAAAGATTGATGCAGGTTAAATCCAGCAACACTTGCACCACCATACAAGTCAGAATCACTTAGAATAAGAATTTTGCTAGATTTATTAATTGAACCCATAAGGGATTTTTTTAAAACGGTTTAGTTATTTTGAATGAAGATTTTTTAAATATTTTGCAAAATCAATAACGGTCTCTTCGGAGTATTTTACTTTTGAAAATGCAGTAGTTTTATCATAACTACACATCCAATTTTTTCTTTTTTTATAATACATTTCGGATCTCCTCCACTAAGCCCGATCGTTTCTCAAGTGTTCCAGAAATTACTATAAAAATCAAAGTAATCAGCGTTAAACATTTCTTCAATTACTCTTATAGTAATCATTTTTTTTTACTTATAGATAGAATCTGAAAATATTAACAACTATAATTGTTGTTTTCGTGAAAAATAATTTGAAGAATTGAATTTTGTGTCACGAGTATTAACTTTTAAATCAAAGCTAATATAATAAGGGTTTATTTTTTTAGCTTAAAATAAATAAAGTAAATTGTATAAAATAATCAATGCACCTACCGCAATTAAAATAATTGCGACTGTTCTTATTAAATACTTTGGAAGTTTCATGTTCGGGCAGGCTTATCGAGTTTGTCTAAAAGTCGAAGGGAGCTCCATTTATCAAATAAATCATTTAATGAGTCGAGGTATTCAGTATATATTCTTTTATTAATAGTCTTTTGAGTTTTTACAATTTCAGAATCATTATCATTAATATTTTCAAAAAGACTCAGCATATTCTCTGCTGCACTTTTTTCTTTTAATATCCAAGAAATAGGTTCTTTGATATTAGCTCGAAGAGTTTTTTCTTTATTCTTTTTGTTTTTGTACTCAATCGGTACACCGTAATTGTTTATCCGCTTAATAGAAGACTGAATTGTTTTTTCAACAATATGTAATTTTTCTCCAATACTTTTCAATGAAACTTCCTTTGGGTAGGCTAAATAAATTTCATGCAATATTAGAGAAGAAGTGTTGTCTAAGCCCCTTCTTGCAGATCTTACTATGTTTGTATTGCTATTTGCCATATAGTATAATTTGTATAAATTTCGAGCCAAAATTTTAATATTTCATTACGCCATAACTACTCAAAAAGATATTATGTATACCTATGATAATATAGTAAAGTTATTTATTACTTTTTTATTCTGCTCTATTCTTTTTTGTCAAAGCAGTGAGAACGAAGTGTTGCAAAGTGATCTAGATTATTTAAATAATCTAACTAAGAAATCGCCGGAAAGAGCTATTCGTTTTGCAAGAGAATTATTAAAAAAATTAGAACCAAGTTCGGAATTTAATTTTGAGTATAAAATTAACAATACTTTAGGTGAAATATTTTTAGATCTGCAAATGTATGGACAAGCTATGTTCCATTTTATGGAATCTAAATTGATCAGGGAAAGACTGGGTAAGCCTAATGCACCGTGGAACTCATTAAATATAGGTAATGTTTATTATCAACAAGAAAAATATATTAAAGCAAGACATCATTATAATGAAGCTCTAGATTTATTTAATAATTTTAAACACAATAGAGACAATCGTGTTTCTGGTAGAAAAGTGGCACTTAGTAATCTTGGACGAATCGAAGTAAAAATTAAAAATTATGATAATGCTCTTAATTATTTTAGGGAAGCCTTAGATGTGAGTAGAAAATCACCTAATTTTCTTGCATATAATAAATCTTTAGAAAAAAATAGAATTGTTTATGGGAATAATGCCAGAGGAGTTGCTTATCAACATTATTTAATATCAAACCTATATAAAATATGGGAGCAATATGATTT
>JAYPLH010000027.1:0-15538 GCA_038365355.1 Fidelibacterota bacterium | reverse complement strand
CCCCATCGTAAATTAACTGATTCAATGATAAACCTGCTGAAAAATTATTTATACTGCTAAACTGGTTTGTATCTATAGATAAACTTTCAAAATTAAGTCCAAAAGTTTCCCTTTCTGGAAAACGATTCTGAGACAGTCCACTTACGGCTTGTATAGATGGTAAGATTCCACTGTAAGAAGCTATTACGCTCTTTTCAGCTGATAAAACATCTAGGCCCGCAGAAAGAACTGTTTTTTTTTGATTCAAAGCAGTTTGAATACAATCATTGAGGCTATAATCTTGTCCAAACAAGCTCACTGTAGAGACAATAGCGATAGGCAACAAGTTTCTTATTAATGAAATAATAAATCTTTTTAATAGTATATTTAAATTTTTCAATTCTTAATTATATTTAAAATTTAATTTAGCATTATCTAAATACTATCTTTTATCTTCATTAAAAATGCTAAGGCTTCTTGATGCGTATTTTGTATATCCCCATTTAAAATTGCTTCTTCAATTCTTCTTTTAATTTTCCCAACATTTGGCCCCTCATTGATATTACATATTTTCATAATCTCTCCCCCACGAACGGGAGACTGGAAAGATTTAATAGAGTCCTTTTCAAAAACGCTATTCATTTTTTTCTCTACTTTTTCAAAATTTTTTAAATATTTTTTGACTCTTTTAGGATTTTTTGTGGTTATATCAGCACGGCATAAGATCATCAAATCTTCTAGATCATCTCCAGCAGCAACCATTAATCTTCTCACCGCCGAATCTGTTACAATATCTTTAACTAAAGCAATAGGCCTTAGATGCAATAGTGTCAATTTTTTTAAATAAATTTTTAAAACATTTGGTAGCTTCATCCTACTTGCCACCTCATTAATCATTCTCTCCCCAACTGCATCATGTCCATGAAACGTGTACCCCTTTTTTTTATCAATTCTCCTAGTTTTCGGCTTGGCAATATCATGCACCAAAGCAGCAAATCGAATTTCCATTTTATTTGATAATTTCGCAGCATTATCTACTACTTGTATAGTATGTGCGAAAATATCTTTGTGATGCCATTCAGATGTTTGATCCATACCGTACATCGTATCAATTTCTGGAAAAACATACTTCAGCAAACCCGCTTTTTGTAAAACTATTATACCAATTGAAGGTTTTTCTGTTTTTAATATTTTAATAAACTCATCACGGATTCGTTCTGCAGACACAATTTCAATTCTCGATGAGATCTTTTTCATAGAATTAATTAAGGGTTGACCAAGCTTAAATTTTAATTTTGAAGAAAAATATGCAGCTCTCATCATCCTCAAAGGATCTTCAGCAAACGTTTCATCTGGATCTAGGGGAGTTTTAAGAACCTTACTTCTAATATCTTCCTTACCATTATATGGATCAGTTAAATCTCCAAATTTATTAGGAAGGACATTCATTGCCATAGCATTGATAGTAAAATCTCTTCGGGACAAGTCCCCCTCAAGGCTAGTGTAAATAACTTCTGTTGGTTTTCTAGAATTTTGCGAATAAAATTCAGTACGAGCTGTTGCGACTTCAATAGTCATTTTTTTATTTGGAATAATAGCAGTTCCAAATTTGATGAAAGGAACAATCTTTTTTTGTCCAAGTTTACGAGCTAGCTTTTTTGCAAAACCAATGCCATCACCGACAACCATTAAATCGATATCATTTAATGGTTTCTTCATTAACAAATCACGAACAAAACCACCAACTACATATACTTCCAGATTTTCGTCTTCACCTAAACTACCTGCTGTAGAAAGAATAGACTTTGCAGATTTATACTTATCTAAGTCTATTAAGTTTTTGAGATTTTTCATTCTGTAAATTACTTTTTATACAAAAAACAAACACCTTGTAAAGTCACCATGTTTTTCTCAATTTCTTATTATGCTAAAAGTAATCGCATCTTTTTTAATATCAATTTTTTATATAAATATTCTTTTCGGTCAATTTTATTCTGTAGATGTCACTATTGATGATCGATTACTAAGGAGTGATGAAAAGCATGAAATTGTTAATTTAAAAAACGATGTCCAAAATTTCTTTCTAAATACTGTTTGGGATGATAATTATAGCGATCTTGACATCAATCTCTATGTTCAAATTGTTTTTGAAGGTGTTACACAAAAAGGAAATGAATCAATTTATAATTGTCAAGCCCTATTCTCTAATGGAGCTGATTTGAGATATTTTGATAAAAGCGTTCAATTTTTTTACAATTCTGGAAGTAGTTTATATTATGACCCAGTATTATTCGAACCAATTACCGGTTTTTTGGCTTATTATGCTCACTTAATATTAGCAGGAGAAATTGATACCTATGAATTTAATGGAGGGAATAGCTCCCTTGAACTATCTCGTGATATAGCATTACGTGGGTCTTCTTCGGACTATAAAAAAGGATGGGGTTCACGCATAACTTTAGTAGATAATCTTAATCGTAATATGGGACTTCGCAAAGCAAGACTTGCTTGGTACTTATCTTTAGATTTACTTAGAGATGGTAATATGGATGAAGTAATACAGGAATTAAATATTATGCTAGATGGGCTTGAAGAATCATTCCAAGACGTAGGAAGAGATAGCCATACTCAATATTTTTTAAAAATAAACTCAGAAAAAATTGCAAATATTCTTATGAAACTTGGCCAAGTAAATCTACTAAAAGACATGAAGAGTTTAGACCCCGATAGAATGGAATTCTATCAAGAATCTATCGAATCTATTTCTGAATAGACTTGCACCCTTTTTATGTAGTAATTAATTACCACAGAATTTCTTGCCATGTTTTTCATTATATCTTTGTCTTCTTTTCTTCGAATTTTTTTAAACTTAAATCGCTTTCTTAAAATAACATTTATATGAAAAAGTAGATAAGATAAAGATCTAATTATCGCAAAGGCGTGTTTCCAATTAAGGTTTAGAAAAGAATATCCAAAAGCAATTAATTCAAATAGTATTCTCCCTGATCCTATAATTAAAGTATTTTTAAATGAGTAGTTCCCAAAAAGCATTAGTAATGAATTACGATGATTCAAGTAATACTTTTTATGACTATGCATTGGCATTGATAAAGCATTTTTATGATAAACTACAGCACCAGGTTCCACCCAAATTTGAAAACCCATCGCCTGAAGACGCCAACATAAATCTATTTCTTCCATATGAGAAAAAAAGGATCCATCAAACTGTCCGGCTTCAAAGAACAACTTTTTCCTTACCATAAAAGCAGTTCCTGAAGACCAAAAACATTGTTTTGAATCATTATATTGACCAATATCTTTCTCTTGCTTGGAAAAAATTCTTCCTCTAGCATATGGAAAACAAAACCGATCCATATGTCCACCTGAACCTCCAGCATAATCAAAAATATTTTTATTAAAGTAATTTAGAACTTTAGGTTGGACAGCGGCAATCCTGTTATCTTTTTTAATAAACTTTTCTAAATTTCGTATCCAGTCTGGATCTTGAATTGTATCATTATTTAGAAAAACAAGATACTCTCCTTTTGCCTCCAATGCTCCAAGATTGCATCCACCTGCATAGCCATAGTTCTTCTTATTTTCGATTAGTTTGATTTGAGGGTATGTGTTTTTCACCCATGATTGAGAACCATCAGTTGAAGCATTATCTACAACTATAACTTCATACGAATCATACTTGGTTTTAAAGATGGATAATAAACACTCTGATAAAATATCAATACCATTCCAATGTGGAATAATTATTGAAACTCTTACATTATATTCGGTCATACCGAATTATTATTTTATCCGCCGGAGCGAACCTCTTCCAATATTTTCTTCGCATTGCCATCACTTGGATTTCGAGAAACCCATTCAGATAAAATTGATTCAGCTTCAATCAATTGATTATTTTCTCTATAAATAAAAACCAAAGATGAAACAATTTCTGGATAGGCTTTTTGCCATCTACCCCACTCACCCTTCTTTACAGTTTTTTTACTAAACCCTCTAGTTTTGAGCATGCTTTCTTTTCTCAAATAATCAGAACGCATACCTTCGAGGATTTGCAAAGATTTTTCTGTGTCATCAAGTTCTTTAAAAAATGTATTCGCATATTCAACTCTATTAAGAGGCCTACCATTTGGATGATTAACTAAAGTTTCTAAAATAGAACGCATTGCCTCTTTTTCTTCGAGATCTCCATATATTCTAGCAATTTGATAATGTAAATCTTCAGATTGAATTGGGATTACATGTGCAGGAATATTTTCCTCCATTCTATCTAAAACCTGAATGATTTTATTTTTTAATTCTTTCAGTCTAGGCTCATGGTCTTCTTTTCCCTTTCTATCTTTTCTCTGATATTCCATATAATAGGTTACAGCTAATTGCATATAAGCACTTCGATAATTTTGAAGCAATCGTTTTGTTTGTTTATTGTAATAGACCTCTTCATTACCAAGATTTCGGAACATATAACCCGGCTGATATCCTTTCGACCAATTTACATAATTTTCATTTTGTTCAATATCTCGTGAAATACCTTTATCTTCATATTTATAAAACTCGTTATGAGCAAAATTTGTTGACCAGGAATCTGGGCCTATTCTAGTCATAAGGTTTTCATACATTTTTTCTGTATCAACTGGCTTTGTTTTATGACTTTTTAATTGAAATGTAAGACCTTGCATATCCAAATACTGATCTAAACCAATTCGATTTTGCTGAGAAACAGTTACAGCAAAATATATTGGTATTCTCCATGCCGCATCGCTAATGATTTTCATAATCATCATATCCTGAACACGTAGAGCTTGTCCAGCATAGGTAGGCTTCATCTCCCACTCAATATACCCCTTTTCATTCTGAGGGTCGTTATAAACAGGAACTTGAACAAGCCTTGTTTCCCATTGCTGAAGAGTTGAGGTTAACTTGTCGATCGCTTTATCACTGTAATTAATAAACTTTGTATCTCCGGATCTTTTATCTCTCCATTGTTTGATATACCATGGAGTATTTAACAAACTCAAATTGACAACTGCAACATCCGTTCTAAGCTTCTCAACTTCTTGTAAATACCAGAGCGGGAAAGTATCATTATCACCATTTGTAAAAATGATTCCATTCGGACCACAAGATTGCAAGAGGTTATAGCTATAATCCCAGGCGACAAAATTCCCTGATCTATCATGAGAATGATAATTAGCTCGAGCCATAACAGTAGGAATAAAAATAATTTGCAAAGCAATAGCTATAACTATTAACCTTTTGGACAAGTTCTTATTCTCTAACTTTTGACTAAGCCATTCACTAATTGCGGCCGTACCTATTCCAATCCAAATAGAAAATGCAAAAAAACTACCAACATACGAATAATCTCGTTCTCTAGGTTGAGGATTATCTTGATTAAGATATAAAATTATTGCATAGCCGGTCATTATAAATAACGCCATCACGGAAAATGCCATTTTCTCATCACGGTAACCATGGTATAGCATTCCAATAATTCCTAATATAAAAGCTAGCGGCAATCCAAACTGAGTTAAATCTATTCCATCTTCTCTATTATTTGCACCCATTGAAATTACACCTGGGTCTGATGAAGGGCCTCTTCCAGCAAATTGCCATAAAAAATATCGATTGTACATCTTCCTGATCTGGTAATCCCAAAAGAACTTCCACTGTTTATTAGATTGATGACTCCTATAATCACTTTCCTGAGAGGCTGAAAATTGCCTTCCTGGACCTTCCGGATATCCAACTACCTCATGCATAGGTTTAATACCTTTAAATCTTCTAGGAAACATTCCTACGTCACCGTACTGCTCTCTTTCAAGGTATGAAATAAAAGCCTCTACAGTTTCTGGATCATTTTCATCAATCCCTGGATCTTGATTGGAACGAATAAATATAAGAGCATATGTTGAATATCCAATCAGTATTAATACCATTGATGTTAAAACAATTGATATCAATTGTTTATGATTTAATATTGCCCACACCATACCCGCAAAAATTGCTATAATTAAAAGTCCTGTAAGTGATACTCCAATCGCATCGGCTATCTTAGGCATACCTTTTATAATAACATTATGGATAATAAAAAAAACTAAACCTGTTAGGGCAACTAAGATTCCAAAGGAAGTCCATTCGAATTTAAATTTTCGAAAATAAATCAGAAGTGCTACAAAAGGTATAGTAAGTAAGTTAAGAAGGTGTAAACCCGTTGCCAAACCTATCATATAAGAAATTATTAATACATATCTTTCATTACCCTGTTCGTCAGCTTTTTGGCTCCATAAAAGTGCAAGCCAAACAACTATAGCGGTAAAAAATGTACTGAAGGCATAAACCTCTGCCTCAACAGCGTTAAACCAGTGACTATCAGTAAAAGCAAATGTAAGGGATCCTACGATACCAGCTCCAAATGCAATCAAAGCATCTGTATTCGAATTAATTTTACCTCTCCAGTGACTCACAAATTGCACAATTATAAAATATAAAAATAAAACCGCAAAAGCGCTAACAAGAGGAGACAAAAGATTTACTCGAAATGCTATATCTTCGCTAATTGGTATCATCGAGGCAATCCTTCCAAGTAAGAGAAATAGAGGACTTCCTGGTGGATGAGGCACACCTAAAGTGTAGGATACTGCTATAAATTCTCCACAGTCCCAATAAGAGACACTTGGAGCCATAGTATCAAAGTATACAATAAATGATATTAAAAAAGTAGCTACTGCTAGGATACGATTTATATTAATATATCTTGGATTTATCATGCTATTTTTTCTTGTTTTTTTCCCATACTATTCAAAGTTCCATTTGCATTATTAATGGATTGCTTTAATTCGATAAAATTCATCTTTAATTCACTTACGATATTTATGAGCATTTGTTCCTCATACTCTGTTAAATTATTTTTTGTTTTTTTTTGTAACATGGATAATATATCTAAATAATACTTAGCCTGGTCAAGGTTAATGTCTATTTTTTTTGTTACAGGATGCTCGATTTTTCCCATTGAAATAGATGCACTAGACCTAAAAGTATCCACGACATATGAAAATAAGTTTTCATCTTCATCTAAAAATGTTTTTGACATTAGAACAATATATACCCTTTTTAATATAGTGTTTAAAGCGGAGAATTTAGTTCTAACATAAACTATACAAAATGAGTATTAATCAAATTAACTTTAAATTTTCTAGGTAATGTGAGTATTTTTTTGTAAAAACTTCCTTTATATCCTCATTAAAAGGCTTTTGCAAATTTGGATCTAGTTTCACCAGATCAAATGCTAACTCTCTTGCCTCTCGAATGATTTCACCATCCTTGACTATATCTGCTATTTTGTACTGGAAAAAGCCTGATTGCCTTTGCCCAAACACTTCTCCTGGCCCTCTTAATTTCAGATCCTCATCAGCTATAAGAAACCCATCATTTGTTCTTTCCATAATTGCTAAGCGAGTTCTGGACATATTAGAATGATTTCTTTTAACCAATATACAATAACTTTTCTCTGATCCTCTTCCGACTCTCCCTCTTAACTGATGTAATTGCGTTAACCCAAATCTTTCTGCATGCTCTACAAGCATGATAGTAGCATTAGGGACATCCAAGCCAACCTCAACTACAGTTGTAGAAATAAGAATATTGATTTTATTTTTATTGAATTGACTAATTACCTTTTCTTTTTCTTCTGGGTTCATTTTACCATGAACAAGGCCTAATTTTATTTTTGAAAATTGAATAGAAGAAAGTGATTCAAACGCATCTATTGCTGCTGCTAAATCGGACTTTTCTGATTCTTTGACCAATGGATACACAATGATTGCTTGCCTACCTAAAGCTATTTTAGCTTTAATGAAATCATAAACTTTTTCTATTTTAATCTGATCCACAACTTTTGTTGTAACTGGAATTCTATTCTTAGGTAATTCATCAATTATAGATAAATCCATATCTCCATGATAAGTGATTGAAAGGGTACGAGGAATAGGCGTTGCCGTCATCGACATTAAATGAGGATTATCTCCTTTTTCTTGAAGCTTCAAACGTTGATTTACACCAAACCTATGTTGCTCATCAATGATAACTAGCCCCAATGAGTTAAACTCAACATCTTCTTGTATCAATGCATGAGTACCAATTACTACAGAAATTTTTCCTTCTTTTAATCCCTTTAGGATTGTAGCTCTATCTGTTTTTTTCATCTTTCCAACAAGCAAACAACAAGGTATATTTACTTTATCAAATTCATTTTTAAAGGAAACATAATGTTGCCTCGCTAATATTTCTGTGGGGGCCATTACTGCAACTTGCCTATTATTTCCTACAATCAGAGAAGAAACTAAGATTGCCACAATGGTTTTCCCACAACCGACATCACCTTGAATCAAGCGATTCATAGGCCTTGACATCTTTAAATCATCGTGAACCTCTTGAATTACTTTTTTTTGAGCTTTTGTTAATTCAAAACTAAGACTTTCAGAAATTATCTTAAAATACGGACCTATATCTAACAAGGCCTTAGTCCCAACCTTCTGAATATTATATTTTTTTAATGCTACTAGCAATTGAAGAAAAAAATGTTCATCAAATTTTAACCGCTTTATGGCAGACTTAAGATCATTATTATTATCAGAAAAATGAATTAATCGCAAAGCTCTATCTAAAGGAATAAGTTTGTATTTTTGTAAAATTGACTTAGAAAAAAAATCAGAGATTGATATTTGAGAATCAAAAATAAATTGTACTATTCCACGTAATCTTCTTTGTTCTAAACCAACAGAAGCCATCTCTTTTGTTAGAGGATAAATAGGAATGATTCTACCAGAATGAACATTAACCTCCCCATCATCAATCACCTCAATCTCTGGATGAGTAATTACAAATCCATTAAACCATTCAACCTTACCAAATATCACGAGCCTTTGACCAATCTTTATCATTTTTTTAATGTATTTACCTCCATTAAACCAAGATAAGGTTATAAGCCCAGTCCCATCTGAAACAATTACTTGAAAAATCTTACCCCTTCTTATTGGTTTTTCACCAAAAGTCTCAACGGAGGCAATTATAGTAACCGATTCCCCTTTTACTAGTTTATTAATAGAGTTAATCGCAGTTCGGTCTAAGTGCTTTCTTGGAAAATAATATAGAATATCGCTACAAGTAAAAATATCTTTTTCATTTAAGATTTTTACCCTAGCTGGACCTAAACCATTTATGGTAGAAACAGGAGAGGTAAGCTCCAAAAATTTATCCTTTTAAAAGTTTATTTCCATTCCTTACGATAGGTATAATAAACACTTTTTGTTTCACCTGCCTGTACAGAAAAAACAAAATGGATTGTTGAAGCATCTTTCTTTTGATAATTTAAAGAGGGATCTTTAATTATCCAGTCTCCATTGATATGCTCAACAAGTAGTATTTCCACTTCATCATTCCTTGCATTAGTCACTTTAATTTCAATGACTGCTTCTTCACTTTTTCTTTGTCTATCGTAATTTAATACTTTTCTATTTCCTATTACATCAAATGCACGTCCTGAGCTAAAAGTAGTGGATCTTCCTTTTGGCACCTGCCCCATATTATCAGCGCCTATATACTCTAATCCGCTTGAAATATTATATGAATACATTTCAACTTTCCCACCAGGCAGTGAAATTCCTAAACCATTTGATTCTGTATTTTCCATAGTAAGTTGAACTTCAAGAGGCTCTTCTTTCTGCCTACGTTCAGTGTTTTCAAAGACATATTTTTTATTATATCCAACTTCTAAAGGACCATACATTCTAACTGTAATACTTTCTTTCGCGCCTAAATTATGCTTGTCATTTAAGGAATAAATATGATAGTCTCCTAATTGATCTTTACTCATATTTAGCATGCCACCTGAAGTTGCTAATGCCCTGCTCATTTTCTCAGGACGTGGGCTTTTAATATTCGCTTTATTCAAATTTCCTTCAACTAACTTTAATCTCGCACCTTGAAAACCCATATCTGAATTATTGGAAACAACAGCCTCTGCAATTAACTCTCCCTTTTCTTCATTGACCATTTTCAAACGATACACCGTACTCCAAGAAAAATTAGCGGATTTATAAACTAATTCTCCTGAAGTTTTATTATTTCCTTTTGATTTCAACTCCCATGAAAGAAAGGGAGTAAAAACAGGATTAATCTTCTGAGATTTCGTGCTGATAGATTGAACTTCATTTCTATTAATAGATATGACCCCATTTTGTCTAGATAAGGTAATGAAATCATTAGTAATCTCTAAAAGTGTACCTTTTACAAGCTTACCATCCGCAGGTTTAATTTGAATTTGTTGCCCACGAAGTCCATTAAAATAATCGGATCCAGAAAACAAATTGTCGTTAAAACGTTGAGAAATAATTTCAACTCCAGAAACATTTAAAAATGGTGTGTCTCGATCTATACCATTAGGAAGTTTATCCCATGTTTTATAATTGTATCCAGATTTTATTGACCAATCTATAGGCTGTTTCACAAGAGCAGTACCATCCTTATAAATTGTAAGTGAAGCATCCTGTGGCTGAGCATAAAAAAAAGTAGAAAATAAAATAATTAACCAAATCTTGTTCAACGAATCATCTCCAAGTTTTTACTGATTTTCTCCAGTTCTAGATTCAACTTGTTCTGATTAGACCGTTCTTTTTCAATAACAGATTCTGGAGCTCTTTTTAGAAAATTTTCATTTGAAAGCTTTGCATCAATTTTTAATAACAGTCTATGAATATCTAAAGTTCTTTTCTCCATTCTATCCTTTTCTTCCTCTAAATTTACTAATCCTCCAAGTGGAATATACAACACCATACCATTAGATATTGCCGTGGCCGACCTTGGAGGTTTTTCTACATCCTCTGCCATTGAAATATTTGAAATCCTAGCTAAAGACTTTAATAAAGAAGAGTGCTTATTGATAAATTTTTGGTCTTCTGATTTACATTGTATTATTAAATCTGAATATTTAGATGGAGCAACATTCATTCTACTTCGAACAGATCGAATATCAGTTACAATATTTTTTAAAACATTCATACTTTTTTCAGCAGAATCATTATTAATCCCACCCGTTTTTTTCCAATCAGAAACAATAATATCACTTGAATTCTTTTCGGCGAAAAAAGACCAAAGCTCTTCAGTAATAAAAGGTGTAAATGGATGCATTAAGATTAAGACTGATCGCACACATTCCAAGGCAACTGACCTGGCGATATCAGCTTCTTCATTATTACCATTGTAAAATCGGATTTTCGCAATTTCAATATACCAATCACAAAAATCATTCCATGTAAAATCATACAAAGATTTAGCAGCCTCATTAAAACGGAATCGATCTAAATGATCATTATAATCTCTAATCATTTTTCCCAATCTGCTCAGAATCCACTGTTCAGGCAAATCTATTTTTTTATAATCTATGTCAATATCGGGGATATCTTTCTCAGAAATATTCATTTGTAGAAATCGACAAGCATTCCATATCTTATTCATAAAATTTCTACCAATTTCAAGCCTTTCTTTTGAAAAGAGGACATCCAAACCCTGTGGAGCCATCAACATAACACCAAATCGAACGGCATCAGTCCCATATTCATCAAACAAATCAAACGGATCTGGAGAGTTACCAAGTGATTTACTTAATTTTTGTCCAGTATCATCTCTAAGGATAGAAGTAAAATAAACATCTTTAAATGGTAATTCGCCCATAAATTCATATCCTGACATAATCATTCGAGCTACCCAAAAAAATATAATATCTGGTCCAGTGACTAAAGTATTTGTAGGATAAAACTTCTTTAACCCTTCATCTTTCTCAGGCCATGCATGTACCCCCATTGGCCAAATCCACGAGCTTGCCCATGTATCAAGGACATCAGTATCACGTACCCAATTTTCACTATCGCTAGGTTCATTGATAGAAACATGTATTTTTGTTTTGTCATCTTTATGATACCAAACAGGTATTTGATGTCCCCATAATAACTGACGACTAATACACCAGTCTTTAATATTTGATAACCAATGATTATATGTTTTAGACCAATGCTTAGGATAAAAATTTATTTTCTCTTTATTTACCGCATCCATAGCCGGTTTAATTAGTTCATCCATTTTCATAAACCACTGCTCAGACATATAAAATTCAATTGGGACTTGACCTCTTTCTGAAAATCCAATTTTAGTCTGATAATCTTCTCTTTTTTCCAAAAATCCTTCTTTTTCAAGCTCTTTAACAATTTCTTTACGGGCATGTTCACGAGAAAAACCAATATATTTATCTGGAACATTTGAATTCATCGAGGCATCATCATTCATTATATTTATAAATTCAAGATCATGTCTTTCTCCCATCTGAAAATCATTAGGGTCATGGGCAGGAGTTACTTTTACGCAACCAGTTCCAAACTGAGGATCTACATATTTATCAGCAATAATAGGTATTTCTCTTCCAACAATTGGTAAGATAATATATTGTCCTATCAAGTGCTGATATCTTTCATCATCAGGATTAATTGCCACGGCGGTATCACCAAGCATTGTTTCTGGTCTGGTGGTTGCAACAACTACACACTCAGTTGAATCTTTTATTGGATACCGAAAATACCAAAGACTACCATTTTTCTCCTTATGGATGACCTCTTCATCGCTAATTGCAGATTTAGAGATAGGGCACCAGTTGACCAATCTATGTCCCTTATATATATATCCTTTTTCATACAGTTTAACAAAAGCAGTTAGTACCGCTTTTGTATAACCATCATCCATTGTAAATCGTTCTCTATTCCAGTCGCAAGAACAACCAAGCCTCTTCAACTGTTCAATAATAATTCCACCATATTTCCCCTTCCAATCCCAAGCATACTTTAGAAATTCTTCCCTAGATAAATCCTGTTTATTAATTCCTTTCTCTTGAAGCATTCCAACAACTTTAGTCTCTGTTGCAATCGAAGCATGATCTGTTCCGGGAATCCAACAGGCTTCTTTCCCTTCCATTCTTGCCTTTCGAATTAGAATATCTTGAATTGTGTTATTCAAAACATGTCCCACTGTTAACATCCCCGTTACATTAGGAGGAGGAATAACGATCGTGTAGGGCTCTTTTTCTGATTTTGGATCTGCAGAGAAATAATCTTTTTCCATCCAATGATTGTACCACTTTCTTTCAATAGAAGCAGGATTGTAAATCTTTTCTAATTTTTCTCGAGACATTTTTTACAAGCGCTAAATAAAATTTTAGGTGAAAATACCTATGACCATTTTACAACATTTAAAAATCCGATACATTCGAAAGATCATTAATTAAAAATAAACATTACAAATAATAAATATTTTTAGATTATTTGTAGCTTTTGGTAACCATCCCTTAGGATACGATATATGTTTCTATTATCAAATGGACATATTTTAAGTGATATTGGTTTTTGGATATTCTTCATTCCTACCATATTCATTTTATCTCATGTTGTACTTTTAATTATTATTATTCCGCAATGGCTCTTAGATGGTTACTTCGATCCAAAAAAAAGAAAACAAGATAGATATAATGCGCTGGAATCCATTGCCAATGATTTGGGCTTACGCAACAAAACAGTGCAACCAGAGAAAAATTTAAATTTCTTTTCTTGGCTAGTTTATCAAAAAAAAGTGAGAGACTATTACATACCTTACGAAAATAAAATTAATAAAATAGATGATAATATCTGGGAAACAGTTAAAGAAATAAAGCCTGACTCCATCCCACGATATTTTTATGGAGCTATTTTTTCAAAACAAAACCTGCTAGATGTTTTATGCACAAAAGACTCTTCCAAACCTAATATGACGATTGCAACTCGAAGAATTCGAAAAGGGAAAAACAATTCAGATTACTATCGCATTCTACATCTAAAATCACATACATTGACTTTCCCACAATGCAGTATTGAACCAGTAAATGAATGGATAGATAGCATATCTCCTAACCAGGACGACATTAATTTTACTTCTGACATAGACTTTTCTAAAAAATTTGATCTAACAGGAGAAAACCAATTAAAAATTAGAGCACTTTTCAATAAAAGTATACGTGAGCAAATATCAAAAAAACCTAACTGGAAGTGGAAGTTTGAGAATGAATGTATTTTATTGAAGTATAAAATTAATATTCCAGAATTACATAATTTTCAAGATATAAAGGTTTCGCTCAAAGAATTATCCCAGCTTCATAAAAAACTAGAGAAAAGTAATATTGCAAGTGAGCCTTTAGAAGCTGAACTTGAATCTGATAATCCAAAAGAAATAATTAACAAAAAATTATTTAAAAAACGAATGGCCATCTTTGGGATTTTAATGGGTTGCGGTGCTACACTAACATCTTTTTCTATCTTCCTACTATTTATTTTTTTTGTGAGAATTGATTTTAGATTTTTTGTTCAAGGTATTTTTTTTTGGCAATAGGATTAACATTATTCATTTATGGAAAATCTGAGTGGAAACGTAATAAGACGCTTAAAGCAAATGGTAAGGTTACAGAAGACTAAAATCCCAAATATTTTCTTTTTATATTTACTAAAATGATTCAAGCACTTGTAAATGGTATCTGGAAGTCTTTTGATGAAAAAGATCTGCAACCTGGAACCAACTCATTCACGATGGATTCTGGATTATACGAAACTTTTAGAACTAAAAATTTCAAGCCTGTATTATTACAACCACATCTAGACAGACTTTTTCAGTCTGCAGAAAAAATTAATTTAAAAATAGTGTATTCAAAAACAGAAATTGAAAAAATGATTAAGATGGTCATAAATAATTTTCATGAAAAAGATCAAAGAGCAAGAGTAATAGTTTCTAAAGATAAAGTGGTAGTTTATACGACCGCTTTAGATTTAGATAAACAAATTTATGATGGTGTGGATACATTAACTATTTCATACGAAAGAAATACCCCTGACATTAAAACAACAGATTATAAAGGGTGCTTAAATGCATATAAAAAGGCAAACAAAAAAAGTTGTTTTGAGGCAATCCTTTTAGACCGGAATAATTATATCTTGGAAGGCAGTCGAAGTAATGTTTTTTGGGTAACCTCTAATTCTTTATTCACTCGGGAGGATAATGTTCTCCCTGGGATAACAAGAAAAACAATTATTGAACACTCCCCAATCCCCATCCATTATGGGAAACTTAAAATATTTGATATTAATCGGGTAGATGAACTATTCTTAACGAATAGTGGTTCAGGAATTATTCCAGTTAGAAAAGTAGATTCAGTGATAATTAACAATGGCTCTCCAGGTCCAATAACATTTAAACTTCTAGAACTATTTAATTTATGGTCTAAAAAATCTTTTAAATAACTTTCACCGAAGAAGACCTCATTTATAATTAGCAATTCAATTTAAAATATGTTAAATCGATTTTTTCATTCTGTTATTAATCACCCCAGAGTCACTCTAATTATTGTGTTTGTTATCACCCTGATTCTGGCACTATCTATTCCAAAACTAAAAATTGATTTCTCCATTGAACATTTATTTTC
>JAYPLH010000026.1:0-15993 GCA_038365355.1 Fidelibacterota bacterium | reverse complement strand
ACTGCATTTCGAGTGCAGCGCATTCAGCCAGACTCTGCCATCTCTCCAAATATTGTATTAAATTAAACTATTAAAAAAAAAGATTATCACATGACTGAAACACAAAGAGCAGAACTTAAAGAATATTTAGAAACGATATTAGATCTTTACGGAAAGGATGAGTATGAAGAATTTGTTGAAGATATTGTGTATCACTATTGTGAGAGAAAGTTTGGTGTTGGAAGAGAAGAATCTGTAAAAACCTTTTATGAACTGATTAAAGAACTTTAATAAGAGTAAAATAAAATCTTATGATCAAAAAATACAAAAAGTTCCAATTTATTCTAATTTGTTTGGTCCTATCATCAGTTTCATTTGCATCTGATAAAACTGGAATGACTTTATTTGAAAAGTTGATAGGTGTTTTGGTTTCAGGAGCTCTGATTTTTTCATTAATAAAAGGTTATTTGACTGTAAATAAAATTTGGAAACGAAGAAAAAATGAAGAGGTTGCAAATAGTATTTCGATTGTTGCAGCAATGCTAGGATTTGCTGTGGGTTTTCCTTTCCTTTTAAATAGCTTGTTGATAACAAATGATTATTTCTCTGCAGCAAAAAGTGTTGTAGCGCTCATTTTGGCAACTGTGTTTACCTTAATTGGGACAGGATATTTTGTGGATAAAAATCGAGGTGTAGGCTTATTTACCTTAATTGGTAAAGCATTAAAACTTGAGGGTAAGGAGTCAGGTGAATTAATTACGGACATGTTACGTCCCAAAGGTGCTTCCAAAATAATAGAAATTTTGAAAAAATTAGCTGCTATTGATGATGATATTGCTCAAGAAGAAATTGATCTAATTAATCAATTTTCAGAAAAATGGGGTATAGACCTTCCTGAATTGAAACCAGGGAAACCTGAAGAAGTAACGAATCTTGTTGAATTAAAGGCTCTTGTACAAGCTTATTTAGACGAAGGTCCTGATACAGATGTAGCAGAAGGATTAGTTGATCTAATTAACCTCATGGCTGAAGCAGATGATGAAGTTACAGAGGAAGAAGCCATGGCAGTTTCTGAATTTACTGGAATGATTTCGCACTATGTTAGTTCTGAAAAAGGGGGCGAAGTTCAGATGTACGAGGTGAATATAGTTCCTCAGAATAAAGAACAAACGGATGCAGTACGAGAATTGCTTCCAGAATTAGATATCGTTCAGGACCGAGGAGGGAATGTTTTTAAGGTAGGTCGCTACTTTTCAGAAGACTATGCAGAAGCTGTGTGTAAAAAATATATTGATCTTGGTCTTTATTCAGCGATTACTAGGGTATCAGCAGAACTGGAATAGTTAGACTAGTTTTTATCTAAGTATAATTGGGCTTTAATATTTTCTCGGTTGTAGACCCATATTGCCTCATGCCATCTATTTGTAAATTTATTTATACTATAAATTGTTAATGCTACTCCTCCATAAAAAGAAGCTATGTGTAAGATTCCAACCTCTACAGAAGAGAAAATCAGTGGAACCATTATCGTAGTTGCAAAGGTAGAAAAACTTATTAGCTTCCATTTCTTATGATCATTTAAAAGATCCTCTGATTGTGGAAATTTGATTAACTCTTTCTCAATTTCATCCCTATTAAGCAAGTAAGATCCTTTTTTCGCTTTAAAGTATTTGGATGAGATTGAATTTCCATACCAAGGTGGAGCTGGATAGATTGTTTCATTATTATAAAGATCTTCAAAGTAGGATTCATCAAATTTGCCTAATAATCTATTATTTGTAGTGTGACTCGGTATATAAAGATTCAAAGGTGTGAGTGTCTTTTTGTCTTCTTTAATTTTTTCTCCTGTATTAGGGTCAAATTGATCTTCTATTAATTCACCAGTATTAGGATCAAAATTTTGCGCAATAGTGACTGAGAAGAAAAGAAAAGAGACAATAAAAATTTTCTTCAAATTAATTGAAGGATTCCCTTATTTAAAGGTCTTTAAGATCTTTTAATAACTGTTGGAGCATGTCTTTTGCATCTCCAAAAACCATAATAGAGTTATCAAATCCAAATAGTTCATTTTGGATTCCTGCAAATCCCGTATTCATTGTACGCTTGTTAATGATTACTGTACGAGATTTATCAACATCAAGAATTGGCATCCCGAAAATAGGAGAAGATTTGTCGTGTCTTGCTGAAGGGTTTACTACGTCATTGGCACCTAGAACGAGTGCAACATCACAGTCTTCAAATTCAGAGTTGATTTCATCCAAATCTTTCAGCTGTTCGTATGGTATATTAGCCTCTGCAAGGAGAACGTTCATATGTCCAGGCATACGCCCAGCAACCGGATGTATTGCATATAAAACTTTTTTTCCTTTGTCTTCTAAAAATTCTGCTACTTCACGGACTGCATGTTGAGCTTGGGCAACAGCTAATCCGTATCCAGGGACCACAATCACCTTTTCAGCAGCATCAAAAATCATAGCAGCCTCTTCAGTAGAATAACTCTTAATAGAGACTTGCTTTCCTGAACCTTCTCCGGAAGATTCTTGCTCTAGGCCCAGAGCTCCAAAAATAACATTGGCTAAAGATCTATTCATACCTTTGCACATTATGTTTGTTAGAATAATACCGGAGGCACCAACCAATGCTCCTGAAATTATCAGTCCATTGTTCATTAAAACAAATCCTGTTGCAGATGCGGCAATACCGGAATAAGAATTGAGAAGGGAAATCACTACCGGCATATCAGCACCACCAATTGGTACAGTGAGTGTGATGCCTAGGATAGCCGAGATGGCAATCACCATGTAAAAATAATTTAGCTGGCCACTGGTTTGGATTACTAAAAAGCCAACGAATACTAACCCTATTGCAAGTAAAGCATTTAACGGTTGCTGTCCTGGAAAAACGATGGGTTGACCACTTATAAACCCCTGTAATTTACCAAAGGCAATAAAGCTTCCTGTTAGTGTAAGTGTCCCTACAAATACTGAAATGATAATTGAGGACATTGTGAAGGTTGTTATATCTCCTGAACTTAAAAATTCTGCTGAAGCAATAAGAGCAGAAGCACCTCCACCAAAACCGTTAAAAATAGCAACCATTTGAGGCATTTGTGTCATTTCAACTTTGATAGCAAAAGTAGCTCCAATAATTGAACCTATAATCATTCCGATAATTATATAATTATAATTTATTTCGCTGTAAAAAATTAAAGTTGCTACAATAGCAATAAGCATACCAAAAGCGGATAAAAAATTCCCATCTCTTGCTGTTTTGGGATGGCTTAACTTTTTGATGCCAAGTATAAATAAGACTGCAGCTAGAACGTAGGAAAGACTAGATAAATCGATCATATTTTCATTTCCGTTTGAACATTTTTAACATTCTATCCGTAACCATAAAACCACCAACTACATTTATGGTAGCAAACACTACTGCAATTAACCCCAAATAAGTACCAATGGTTCCGTCAAGTTTTGTAGATATTATCGCTCCAACAATTGCAATGCCTGAAATAGCATTTGATCCACTCATTAACGGTGTATGTAAGGTAGGAGGGACTTTTGTTATTATTTCAACCCCAACAAAAATTGCTAAGATAAATACAGTAAGGATATTTATGTCCATATTTATTTCTCTTTATCTAATGATTCTTTAGTAGGTAGATGGGTAATCTCACTATTGTGGGAATACAAAGCACCAGAAATAATTTCATCTTCTAAATCCAAGTTTAGATGACCATCCTTTACCATGTAGGTTAAAAAAGCTGCAACATTTTTTGAATATAGTTCGCTAGCATGAACTGGCATGGTTCCAGGTAGATTGGAAGTCCCATCGATGATAATTTGATTGTGGTTGACGACTTTATCTTTCTGAGTTAACTCACAATTTCCACCATTCTCAGCGGCAAGATCCATAATAACAGAACCTGGTTTCATAGACTCCACCATTGTTGTTGGTATAAGTATTGGCGCCGGTCTGCCAGGTATAAGTGCAGTAGTTATAACAGCATCGGATTTGCTAATATGTTCATGAATCAATTCTTGTTGCTTTTTTTTGTAGTCTTCAGATGTTTCTTTAGCGTATCCGCCTTCACCAACGCCATCATCACTTTCTGATTCGACTTCAATAAATTTGGCTCCCAAGGATTCTACCTGTTCTTTGACAACTGGACGAACATCAAATGCTTCTACTTGAGCGCCTAGCCTTTTTGCAGTCGCAATAGCCTGTAGACCAGCAACACCAGCGCCTAGAACAAGGACTTTTGATGGACGTATTGTTCCTGCTGCGGTCATCAGCAAAGGCATGTACACGCCTAGTCGACTTGCAGCAATTAGAACAGCTTTATAACCAGCAATATTTGCTTGGGATGACAGGGCGTCCATTTTCTGTGCTAAAGTTGTTCTTGGTATAAGGTGCATAGAAAATGCACTAATTTTTTTCTTAGTAAGTTTTCTAACTGTCTCTAGTTCTCTAGTGGTTTGGCATAAAGAAACAAAAACTGATTTTTCTTTAAGGAGATCGATTTCTTCATTGGAAGGAGGAAGAACCTTAAGTGTAATGTCAGCGTTACTTAATAGTTCTTTTGAAGATTTGATTATAGTCGCACCGGAGCTTTTGTATGCATCATCCGAAATAAATGATTTTAATCCAGCTCCAGATTCGACATATACATTCAGACCAGATTTTATAATTTGTTTAACTGAACCAGGTGTTGCAGCCACTCGAGGCTCTAGACTATTTAATTCTTTGGGTATTGCTACATACATAAACGTTTTACTTAAAAGTGATTACAATTAAGAGCGCGAAATTAACACACTAAAAGTCGAAGTTCACACTTAAATACTGCTTTTATTTATTTAATTTATAATATGAAAAAGAACAATATTATGATTAAGAAAATTATTCTATTTACTACTTTTACTTTTTCTCAGGCTTTTTCTCTGACAATTAATGTTCCTGAGGACTTTTTAGATATTCAAGATGCTATTGATTTTAGTCAAGATGGAGACACTATTTTTGTGAGCCCGGGGGTTTATTTTGAAAATATTAATTTTAATGGTAAATCAATCATGTTGTCATCTAATTACATTGAAGATAATGATTCGTTACTTATTGGGGTCACAATAATTGATGCTGGAAATGAAGGAAGTGTTGTTACGTTTAATAGTGGAGAAAATAATAATGCTATTTTGCAAGGATTCACTTTGCAAAATGGTAATGGGAATGATGAAGATCCGGATAACAATGGATCTTTTTATACTTACGGAGGTGGTATATATTGTGAAAATTCAGACCCATTAATTAAAGATTGTATCATTCAAAACAATACCGCGAATGAAGGAGGGGGAGCCGGAATTTTTTGTTACGACTCTTCTCCTATATTTTTTGGTTGCACAATAAAAGAAAATGAAACAGATGATGTAGGAGGTGGTTTGTATGCTAGAGACGGTTCCTCTCCCAGTTTTTTTGATTGTATTTTTATGGATAATACGGCTGAATTTGGAGGAGGTTGTTATTTAAAAAGTTCATCATCTCCTTTGATGGAAAATGTAGTATTTATGCAAAATAATGCAAATAATTCTGGAGGTGGGATTGGGCTTAAAGATGATGCAAATATTGAAGCATCTAATCTAACTATTTCAGAAAATTTAGCAGAAGGTCTTGGAGGTGGTTTATATATAAACAATGCTGATCCTACATTTTCTTTTGCGTTGATCGTTGATAATACTGCAAGCTCCGGCGCAGGAATTTACATAAGGAACAACTCAGAAATAGATCTCGCCAATATCACATTAGCTAATAACAACGCTGGTCTTTATGGGGGTGGTGTTTACATGAGAGACAACGTTACCGTAAATTTTTCAAACTCTGTATTGTGGAACAATGGTTCAAGTCAAATATATTTTAGGTCTGAAGGTACAGAGGTGGAGCTCAATGTAAGTTATTCAATTTTGGAAAATAACCAAAATGGTGTAGAAACCAATAACAATGGTGATCTTAACTGGTTAGAGGGCAATTTAGATTCTGAGCCGTACTTTTGTTCAAGCTCCACTGGTAACTATTTTGTTCGAGAAAATTCTCCTTGTCTAGATGGAGGTTTAAATGGAAGCTTAATTGGTTGTTTATCTGCAGGATGTGGCCCAATTAATTTGGGTCCAGTCTGGTATGTCGATTCCAATGGAGACAATACAAGCGATGGTAGTCTTGAAACGCCTTTCGAAACTATAGCTAGAGCTGTTACCGTATCATCCGATGGTGATACTATCCGTTTAAATCCTGGAGTATATACTGGCTCTTTTGATTTTGAAGGCAAAACTTTAGTACTTGAATCAAGGGCATTTGAATTGGAAGATAATGATATCATATCTGAAACCTTTTTTGGACCCGGACCTCTTGGCGGAAATTGTTTTTCTCTGGAAGGTCCCGATGATGATAATATTACAGTGAGAGGTATTTCTTTTAGAGGCGGGTCAGACCCGGTTGGAGGAGGTGTTGTTGTTTCCAATTGCTCACCAACTTTTGAAACTATTCTTGTTGAAGATAACACTTCAGAGATTGGTGGTGGAATCTATGTTTCAAACTCCAATTCAATTTTTAAAAATATTGAGGTAAGGAACAATGGAGCAAATCTTGGTGGAGGTATTTACATAAACGGAGGAGCGCCGACATTTATAAATGCATTGATTACTGATAACATCGCGTATTGGGGAGGAGGTATTTATGCTGAAAATTCTAATCCTGAAATAGATACTAGTATTCTTCGCGAGAATGATGCCTTTATTGAGGGGGCAGGTATTTATCAGAATGGTGGAACCGGGTTAATACATTGGACTTCCTTTGAAAGAAATAATGGGTATGACTATGGAGGCGGCATTGTTTCTTATCAGGCAACAATTGAATTAGTCAATACTACTTTTTCTCAGAATACCTCAGGGATTGGTTCTGCGATGTCTTTGCACAGTTCAGTTGTAACAATATACAACTCAATTTTATGGGGGAATAATGGCTCGCTATTTCACTCCCCAAACTCTAGTGGATTAACTTCGTTAGACATTGGCTTTTCCAATATTGAGGGAGGTGAAGATCTTCTTTTTACTATGGAAAACATTGTTTTCAATACTCCAGGCGGGATCATAAATGTCAATCCACAATTTTGCAACCCTGGGAATAATCAATTCTCCTTGCAAGAAGGATCTATTTGTTTGACTGCTTCTGATTCATCTTCTATTATTGGCGCTTTTGACTTGACATGTGAAAATTTAAATATTGATAACATAATAGCAATAGATCATTCTCTTTTACAAAATTTTCCAAATCCTTTTAACAACCAAACTAAAATATCCTTTTCTTTAGGACTAGAAGGCAGATATTCAATATTAATATTTAATTTAAAAGGTCAATTGGTCAAAAATTTAATTTCTAAATTTGGTCAAAAAGGTGATTATGAAATAAAATGGGATGGGACAAATGATTTTGGCCAAAAAGTTGGCAGTGGGGTATATGTTTGCAAGTTAAGAACGTTGAATGGAACAATTGATAATAAAATGATCCTATTAAAATAGTGATCATATTCACATCGAAGGTACTCAAACCTTTCCCCTATACTGATATTTCGTGTATATTACGTTTGTGAAGGCAATAAAAAAATACAATGTAAATAAGCGAACATTAACTTTTTTTCTTTTCTTTTTTAACCTTGCCGTGCTTTTCAGCCAGGGCCAATCTGACTTTTTAGGCCAATGGACAGGAGAAGAAGACTTGAACTCTGAAGCCCTTAATTACGAGAATAGAAACATATCTATGGTAATTAGCGAAGGTGGGGTTCGTGAGGGGTTTTATGTTTTTCAATCATCTTGTGACTTTTTATACAATGAAAATCTTAACTGGGCATTTCACTATTTTAGATTTGATAAGGATAACACTAAGATAATATTTCTTCGAAGATTTATAACACCAGTTGGTGTCTTAGGATACGAGGAGCTTGTCTATGATTTAATAGCTTGGTCAGAGGATTCTTATGTTGCTCAATACAGCTCTGAAAACAGGGAGACATCTCACCAATTGCGAATGAACGTTAATCTCTTGGATTTGCAGGATCCAATTCCATACAAAGTTTCTTTACATCAAAATTTCCCTAATCCTTTTAATCCAAGTACTCAAATAAAAATTACAACAGACAAAATATCGAAAGGGGTTTTAATGGTCTTTGATGTTAATGGAAGCAGTATAATAACCTTACATGACGGCTTCCTTTTGCCCGGTGAAACTTTGGTACCCTGGGATGGACGAGATCATGTAGGGAAAATAGTTGCAACTGGTACATATTTCTATTCTCTTTTCGTTGATGGGGAGTTGATAGAATCAAATTCAATGATTTTTATTAAATAACTATTCTCTTTCCTAGCTAAAAGTATCTTAATTTATGAACATGATAAATTACAGGCGCTTTACTTTTTTATTTTTAATTCAAGCATTTGCCTATTCTACCTGGCTGAGTGATATCCCACTAACATTAACTCAACCTAATGGACAAATTATTGAATGTTTTGTGACTGGTGATCAATACTCTAGGAGAATTCATGATGAACAAGGCTACACCATATTGATGAATGAAATCGATGGGTTTTATTACTATGCCGATGAAGATAATTCTGGAGGGTTAATTCCTACAGATATTTTGGTAGGAGTGTCCGATCCTTCAAGATATGGCTTAGAGCCTGGTTATGCTGTGAGCCTTGACGTATATCAAAGGAACAAACAGTTTTACGAGTCTAATACCGACCCTTCTATTAGAAATAGAGATGCACCTTCAACTGGCACAGTTAATCAGATAAATGTGTTCATACGTTTTGCTGATGATCCTGAATTTTCTGAGCCAAGATCTTATTATGATGCAGTTTTTCAAACAGATAATGATGAGCCGTCTTTAAAACACTATTTTTGGGAGATTTCGTATAATAATCTTTTAGTAAATACCTACCATTATCCTGGTACTTTTGGAGCGAACAATACTGCTTACGTTGATCAATTCAATAGAAGTTATTATCAGCCTTATTCTGGTGCAAACCCTGATGGTTATCAAGATTCAAATGAAAGAACCCAGCGAGAGCATACTCTTCTTGCAAACGCCATAAATGCCATTGCTCCTAGTGTATCCCCCTTGCTTGATATTGATGCAGATGGAAATGGTTTCGTGGATGCTGTTTCTTTTGTTATTTATGGAGGAACTGGAGATTGGGCTGATCTTTTGTGGCCTCACAGGTGGGCATTATATAGTCAAGAGGTTTTTATTAATGGTGCTAGAGTGTATGACTATTTATTCATGTTAGGGGGATCTTCATATTTTAATGTTGGTGTTCTGGCTCATGAATTTGGTCATGTTTTAGGAGCACCTGATTACTATCATTACGATGGTGGTGGCGCTCCGACTCCTGTGGGAGGTTGGGACGTAATGGCATCCAATGGAAATCCACCTCAATATCCAAGCGCATTTACAAAATGGAAATACTTTGATTGGATACAACCAATTGAAATTACTCAAGGAGGGACTTACACTCTAAATCCTCTTTCTTTGCAGGACTCAGTTGCATACACGATCGCTTCGCCGTACTCTGAGACTGAATACTTTATTGTGGAATATAGAAAACAGGAAGGTATGTATGAATCCAATGCCCAAGGTTCACGTTCTGGCTTGTTAGCATATCGTGTAAATCCTGATGCTGGTGATGGCAATGCTCAGGGTCCTCCTGATGAGTTGTACGTATATAGGCCTGGAGGTACCTTAACCAATAGTGGAAACCTAAATAATGCTCCCTACAGTCCAAGCTATGGACAGACAGAACTCAATGATAACACCGATCCATCTTCCTTTCTTTATAATGGAGGGGCAGGAGGGATCGGAGGATTGAATTTATTTGATGTTACAGAAGCCTCTGAAACTATTTCTTTCACTGTATCATTTGGTGTGCCTGAAATGCAGATTTCTCCAAATTTTTTATCCTATGAATTAGAAGTGGGAGAATTTGGTTCACAGCCTATTACCATTTCTAATGTAGGAGAGGAGGGAACTGTCCTTAACTTCAGTGCTATTGTTTCTAGTGCTGATTCCTATACAAACCCTCAAGGTGGTCCAGATGAGGGAGGCTATTTTTGGACAACTTCCAATGATGAGCCAGGTATGGAATTTGAGTGGATAAATATTGAGGATTCAGGTACTCTACTAAGTTTCCAGAGTAATGATGGATTTGCTTCTGAAATAGTCACGTTAGATTTTGAATTTCCTTTTTTCAATGAGAATTATTCATTTGTAAATGTAAATGCAAATGGTTGGATCGGTTGGGAGAGTGAAAACGAAACCGTTTGGCAAAATGGATCTATTCCTTCGCCTTCTATGCCTAGACCTGCGATTTTTGGTTTCTTTGATGATTTGAATCCTGAAAATCAAAATGGTACAGCCTCAGCTTCGGGGAATGTATTTTACCATGTAAACAATGAACGTGCAGTTATTTGGTTTGATGATGTTGTACGTTGGACAGGTGATGCGGGGTCAGGGACGTATGATTTTCAATTTGTTTTATATCCAAATGGCAGATTTAAATGCAATTATCGGCAGATGGAAGGGACTCTGGAGCAGGCAACTATTGGATGGCAGAACAATTCCGGTAGCCAAGGTACAGAATTGGTCACAGTCGGAGAGGGGTTTGTGTCTGATAGCTTTACTTGGGAAGCAAAAACATTTTCCGGTGACGATATTCCTTGGCTTAGTCTCTCATCCGAAAATGGTGAAGCTACTGGGGCATTAGATGGTGGTGATTTTATGAATATTTTTGCTCAAGTGAATGCAAATGATTTGGAGGAAGGAATTTATAATGCAAATATTAGCATTACATCACCTGATGTAGATCCTCAAGGAGTACAAATAAATTTAACCGTAACTGGTGAAAATTCCTCTCCAACTTTACCTTTTATAGATATTTCTGGTTCTGAGAATGGTATTGTGAGCCTTCCAGAGGATATTGATCCTCTCTTCAGTACATTCGCGAGTAAATATACTCATATTCCAACGCCCAATGGAGATGTAATACCTTTTTTAATCCAAAATATGTTTACAGATGAGCAGGTTCTTCATGCTCGACGAGTGTTAGAATTCTATCTCACAAACATACCTGAAAGTGAATGGGGGGCAAATAAAGAAAGTGTTGCCAATGCAATTGGACTCACAGATGCGATCTTGTTTTTATTGAATGATGAAAGCGAATATGAAAATCCCAATCTTTTGGAATTAATTGATCTAGGCGTAAAGGGACAAGATTTACTTTCTACGGAGGTTTTTCCTGAAGGTACTGAGGAATATATGAATAGTTCAGAGCGAGATGTTACTTACGAAGAAATCCTTCACTTTGTACATGGATTTGGAATTCAAAATGCTTTGCCTGCTATGCAGGCAGCTTTGGAAACGGCAATGGGGGAAGCGATTCAAAGTAATTATTATATGCCTCTATCGGACCTTCCAGAAGAAGATTACGATGAAGAATATTTTGCGATGGGACTCGAGAGTTACTTCGGTTTATGGAGTCATGACCCTTCTAATAATGGATTTTGTGGGGATAGTGAATATCCGTTCATAACCCGAGAAGAAATGTCGTTAGGAGACCCGCTGTTGTATGGTATTATTTCAGAATTTTTTGGTGAAAGTCTGCAATACGTACCTGTTCTCCCTTCTAATTTTAATTCCTCGTTTTTGCTACAAAGACAAGAGGGGCTAGATTATACATTTCGTTCACAATTTTTAAATAGCGCCAAATTAACAGGATCGAATCCAGCTTCTGTTGTTGGTAATGATTTCATTAATCATTTTTATGGGAATGACGGTGATAATTCATTTCAAGGATTTATGGGAGACGATACTATTTATGGTGGGCTGGGTATTGATCGGTCCATTTATGTAGGAGAAAGAGAAGACTATATTATTATCCCTCCTGAGTACACTGCAGATTCATCTCATCAAATTAGAGATATACAAGCAGATAGGGATGGAATTGATGAACTTTTCGGCATTGAAGAAGTTCAATTTGACGGTGTCGTTTATGAATTGTCAGAACTTTTATCCTCAGGACGAGATATAGTACCAGAGGAGTTTGCATTTTATCATCCTTTTCCAAACCCTTTTAATCCTAAAACAACAATTGCTTTTGACTTGCCGGAAAGGAAAGAAGTTGTGCTACAGGTTTTTAACATAAATGGAGGGCTTGTTCAAACGTTAATTCGCTCTAAATTAAGCCCCGGAAAATATAGCTTTGATTGGGAAGGAACAGATCAAGATGGTAGGTCAGTTACTTCAGGAGTTTATTTCATTCAAATCGATATTGGATCTTTTAGATCTATAAAAAAAGCTCTGCTAGTCAAATAAAAATTAAATTGTGTGAGTGAGGTCACATCTTACATCGTTTTTCTAGTGACGTTATTGTTGTGAAGCACCATACTATTACAATTAAGTATTTAATAAAAAAGGAGACATTCTAATATGAATCTCAAACGGAAGACTCAATCAGGATTTACAATGATTGAGATAATGGTTGTGGTAGTTATTGTAGCGATTCTTGCTGTAATAGCATTGCCTACCTATTTAGATTATGTAAAAAGTTCTTATGCCTCAGAAGCAAGAACTGTAATGTCCAATATTAATAATGCGTCTAAGATGTACTATCAGACTAGAGGCGATTGGCCTTCGGAGATTGATGAGCTTGAACGAGCAGGGCAACTAGATGTTAGTAGATCAACAAAATTAAAATGGTCTTTTGACCTTCAATTAAGCGATCAAGGCGGAAGAATTACAGCCACCAGTACGGAAGAAATGTCAGGAGGAGCAGGGCATCAGGTAGTCTACGATGCTGATCTTGGTAAATTTACTGGATATGGGTCACCAGAAGGTGAATAAAGTAAATGGATTTAAATAAACTATTATCCTACTCAGTTGATAGCGGAGCTTCAGATCTACATTTAAGTGTTGGATCCATCCCAATGGTTAGAATCAATGGAACTATGCAACCACTTAATATGGATCCTCTTAAGCAGGAGGATGTCGAATCCATTCTTCCTCAAATTTTAGATGAAGATCAGCTTCAAACTTTTGAAAAAAATAAAGAAATTGATTTCTCTGCAAGCCTTGAAGGTAAAGGGAGGTTTCGTGTTAATTTTTTTAATCAGATAAAGGGTATGGCAGGTGTATTCCGAACCATTCCAGAGGTTGTAAAAGATTTTGATGATTTAGGTATTCCACCTGTTTTAAGGTCGCTTGCTCTTTTAGATCGTGGACTTGTTTTGCTTACAGGGCCAACTGGTTCAGGAAAAAGCACTACTCTCGCAGCTATGGTAGATCATATTAATACCCAAAGGAAGTGTCATATTATTACCATTGAGGATCCTGTTGAATATTATCACGAGACGAAAGAAAGTTTGATTAACCAGAGAGAATTAGGTGCAAATACACACAGTTTTGCAAATGCAATGAGGTCTGCATTAAGAGAAGATCCGGATGTGATCCTTGTTGGGGAAATGAGAGACTTAGAAACAATTTCATTGGCCCTTACTGCAGCGGAGACCGGACACTTAGTACTTTCTACCTTACATACATCGAGTGCTGTGAAAACCATTGATAGAATTATTGATATTTTTCCTTCAGGGCAGAAAGGGCAGATACGATCGATGCTATCGGAAAGTTTAGAGGCAGTAATTGCGCAAAAATTATTGAAAACGAAAGACGGCAAAGGGAGAACTCCTGCATGTGAAGTAATGATTGCAAATACAGCAATTCGAAATCTTATTCGCGAAGATCGGATTTATCAAATTCCATCTATCATCCAATCAGGAGGCGTGGATGGTATGCAGTCACTAGATCAAGATTTGCAAAGATTAGTCTCAAAAGGTGAAATAGAAAGGAAAATGGCTCAAAGTATTGCCGATAATCCAAAATTGTTTGCTCAAAATGTTCTATGATTGACCTAAGAAGGACTTCATTAGGAATTGGTTTTATTGAGGTAATGACAGCAACTGTTGTTATCTCTATCGCGTGTGTGGGCTTGATGATGGGAGTTGTTCACGCTAGGGGTGAGCTTCATTCTTTAGAGATGAAAGAGCGAGCAACTGAAGAATTGCTTAACTATATGGAATATTGGAAAGGAAGAGTAGCCGATGGCAATTTATCTCCAACCGAACGGGCTGGTGACCCCGATGGAGAAGAAATTTATTTAATTGGTGGCCTAAATCAGAAGAATTCTGTGAAAGCTAAGAGGTACTATAAATTAAGAAGGTTAAATGGTTTCAATGATTTTGGATCGACTGACTTTACTAGATATGAGCTCCAATGTTGGATGAAATGGGGAGATAGATTTCTTTCACCTTCTAGTCGCTATTCCAGTGACCTTTTGCATGAGAGAAGAATCTCAACCATAATGACAGTTTTTGAGTTGTGATAAAAAAAATTCTAAAGAATAGCTCATCAGGTATGACCATGCTGGAGTTAGCGGCTGCAGTTGTAGTTGTTAGTATTATTGCAATTGGTATGACAAGTGGTGCTCAAGCTGTTATGTTACATTATCAATCGGACACGGTTCGGCAAGATCTTCGTCAGTATGGTAATCAAATTATGCGTGAAATAGCCAGAGAGCTGAATCTTGCCCAAAAAGTTGAGATTGATGGACAGAATGGATTTTCAAGAATAAAGCTTTACAAATACTTCACAGATATTTCACCAAAACTTACAATATCATGTCAGCAAAGAACAGGAATCGAATTCAATAATAATGTTCCGCTTAATGGTGTGTTAAGTTTTCCTAGTCAAGGTGCTTTTAGGGGGCCAAAAACTAGATCTGTATATGTTGATGATTTCATCGCTGAATTTGATATTGATGGAGGGCCTGGTCTATCTCAATTTAAAAACTCATTTATAAAATTAACTTTGATTCTTAATATGGATTCAGATGTAATGGATGAAACTTTACAGCCAACAAGCGAAGAGCATATTTTTTATAGGAAGATATTTTTAGGTACTCCTTATATCCAAAATAAAATGACCAATGCTATGGGAGGAAATGATAATGCATAAGTTGCAGGCCAAAGGCAGTGCAGCTCCCCTTGCACTGTTATTTACAGTCGTCAGTATGTATTTTACAACTGCATATCTAAAAAACTCTTTTAGTCAGTCTGCTATGGAGAAGTATAGATATACAGAATGGAAAGCACTTTATGCCGCGGAGGCAGGATTAAATGATGTAGGTATAGTTGTCTTGCCATACATTACATCAGACACGCTTCTACTTCCCAATGGAGTAATGTACGGTAAAGATGAAAAAGATCAGCCAATCGGTATGTACAAAGATATTGCATGTTCTACCCAACTTATACCTAATACCACAAGAAAAGAGTATAAAGCCTACTCCACTGGTGTTGCAGAATACATTACTACAAGTGGTACACCTGTGTCTATTGAAAGAAGGGTTTTTACCTCAATGGTTCCTCAAGGTTTTGAGGAGTTTATGTATTTCACGAATGAAGAACTACCAATTGGGCCGGGTAATACTGGTACCGTTAATTTTGGCTCTTCAGATCAATTGGAAGGGAAGGTACATACGAATGGTGCAATTACTTTTAGTCAATATGGATGTCCAGATTTTTCTGGTGAGGTCAATATAACTTTTGAGGCAATAGAGCAATACGGTAATGGTATCAATTGGGGAGGTTGCAGCGATAATGTTTTTGAAGACGATGATGGGAATACGATTTTAGACACTGTTTCCCAAATAATTTTCCCCCCAGATAACTCTGCAGAAACCGCAAGGCAGAATGCAACCAAAACATTTACTGCAGATGACAAATTATTTAGATCGGGGAAAAAAGATACTCTATTAATGACGGAGATTAATTTTGTTAATGGTGGTTATTGGGCAACTCAATGGTGGTACAATATCCCACCAGTAGGTACTCCTCCAGCAGAATATGAGTTTACTTGGGTAGATC
>JAYPLH010000025.1:14266-16026 GCA_038365355.1 Fidelibacterota bacterium | reverse complement strand
GAATTCCAAGTACCAAAGCCTTTACTAAGTACCTTAGGTGATGAAATTAAAATCGGTAAATACGACGAAATTTTTAGGCCTGTTTTTGAAAATTGGATTCAAGAAATTGAAAGGTCTATTAATACGATGAGAAAAGAATTAAGCTTTGCTAAGGATACCAAGATCCTAATTAGCGGTTCAGCAGGGTATATTATGTATCTTAGTGATTTGATTCAAACGACTACAGGTATAAAAACTTCCAACTTAAATCCATTACGGAATTTAAATCTCACACCAGATTTCGATAAAAATTCCTTAAAGTTTAATCCCACAATTTTATCTGCATCCATCGGTTCTGGTATAGCGATTGACAATGCACCTAGCATACTTCCAAAGCAATTAAAACAAGATGTAATTTTCAGATGGATGAATAGAGCAGGACTATTCGCTTCAGTAATTTTAACTTTTTTTTGCATTTTTTTATCACTCCAAAAAAAAATATTAACTAACAACCTGATTAATAAAATTGACCCTATGGTTGTTCAAAAACATAGTCTAGACTATGTCGAGGATAAACATCAACTTCTTTCTCAAAACACCACAAGCGTTCAACAACAAATTGAAAAGCTAAGTTACGATACGGAATATTCTAATCGTATTTTGCAAGTAAATCGAATTTTAAGCTTCTACACTCCAAAAGAAATAAAAATATCTCTAATTAAATTTCAAAAAGGTTGGGATGTCAAAGGCTACAAAAAAATTGGACGTGATTTAGTTCCCGTAGTTCAAAAAGAAGATGAACACTTAAGAGTTGTTCGGCTTGCAGGGAGCGTTAATTCAAATCCAGCTCTGCTTGAGAGTCATTTTAATAATTTTGTTGCGATGCTTGAGGAAACAAATCTTTTTAAAAATATAAAAATAATTGAACAAGCATCAAAAGAAAGTCTCGGCCCAGAATTTTTACAATTCGATCTAAAATGCGTTCTGTAATAAATCAAATACTTAAAAATCCTCAGCAATTATTTATTGTTATTATTACTTGTATAATTGCTTTCCTTTCCATCTGGTATTCCTTTTTTTATAAAAATATTTCTGAGACCTACCGTAATTCATTAGTCCTAGAAAAAAATGTAACAAAGGATTTGAATAAGTATAAAGGGATGGAGTCTCAAATAAATACAATGGAAATAAATTGGAATTCGCTAAATAGTGAATTTCAGTTTGTTATTGAAAGAATACCTGATAAAAGACTCTATGAAAGCGTAACAGATTATTTGTATTCGGACATTCTACAAAACAACTTGCAAATAATTAATTTTTCTCCTTCCAATATTGCGATTGAAAAAGAAAATATTTTCATACCTGAAACAGATGATGAAATACTTGTTGAGAAAATACCTATCGATATTACCCTTCGTGGATCATTTATAGATTTAAATCAATTTTTAGAAGGAATCCAAGATGCACGTTATCGATTTACGGCTTCAGATGTTGGAGTATCTCAGAGTAAATCATCTACAGCTCAAACAATTGAACTTATAGCCTATGCTTACTTTCAATCCTCAAAAAACAAAATTACTAAACCAAAAAAAATACAAAAAAATAAAACAGTTGTTACCAAGAAGAATAAAAAATCTACGAAAGAAAAAGAAAAAAAAGATGTTATTCAAAAAGTTGATAATAATGTCAAATTAAATGAAGACATTAAAAATGTTCCAGAAATGTGGCTTGAACCAGCTACCGAACCAATCGAAGAGCTAGCAGATCAAACAGATCAAACA
>JAYPLH010000025.1:0-14166 GCA_038365355.1 Fidelibacterota bacterium | reverse complement strand
CAGATCAAACAGATCAAACAAACCAAACAGATCAAACAAACCAAAAAAAGAATGCTTCTGAAAAAACTAAAACTACTTTAAATGAAAATAAATCTGTAGAAACAAAAAGTGCTTCAAAAACTGAAAGCAATAACCAAGCTTTAAAAAATTACAATATTTTAAGCGAATTAGTTGTTTTACAAACAAGTATGTGTAAAAAAATTAAAAATAATTTACCGGTTTACACTAGCGAGACTTTTGACATTAATGATGAAAAGGTAATCTGTTACTCTCTAGTTAGAAATAATACTAAAAAAAGTAAGGTAGTCTACCATGTATGGTACATGAATGGAGAACTGAAAGCAAAAGCTCGCATAAAAGTAAGACCGGGAAAAGAAATTCCAGCAATTTCTAATAGAAAAGTAAACGATTTAGATATAGGAAAGTGGAAAATAGTGGTTACTGATGTTAATAAAATGATTTTAGATACCGTTATTTTTGAAGTAGTTTAGGATGGAGACAACATGACACCTAGATTAAAATTACTTTCAGCATTATTATGCTTATCTATAGTATATGCCGTTTATGACTACATTGATAGAAATAACATTGGTAAAGGAAAGGAATTACAGAAAAAAGCAAAAATTAAACGAGCTCGAACAGCTGGAACCTCTGCAAACAGTGCAAAAGTCAGACGAATCAAAGCTCGTGAAAAAAAATTAAAAAAAAGTATTATTAATCAAAAGCAAAACAAAGAAAAGATTAATAATAATATAGCTGACTTTAACGAGATAGCTAATGAGTACGCATCACTCGATGGTTGGTCCAGAAATCCATTTGTTGATGTATATGAACCAAAACCTATTGCATCTATCAAAATTCCCGAAAAAAATATTCAAATGGTCCAAAAAGAAATTGCTAAAGAAGAAACATTTGAATTGAACGCTCTAGATCGACTGAATATTGAAACAGCAGTTCGTATGGGCGAGAAAGCTTTTGTGACCATTAATGGAAAAACTTTTCGCGAGGGAGATTTAATCAATGATGCTTTGATTGAAAAAATAGAAAATGAACAAATTACTTTTAAAGTTGGAACAACTCGTATAATTAAAAATGTTGGAATCTAAAAGACATATTTTACTGATCCCCTTTTTAGCTTTCTCATTAATTTTCGGCAAAAATTATCCTGGGGTTTCCACTATAGATAAATATGGGAAAGAATATGATCTAAGTCAAAAAATGTCCATAAATATGCAAGATTCTTCTATAAAAAATGTCTTAATGCTAATCGGAGAACTTACAGGATTAAATATTGTAGTTACTCCTGAAGTAACAGATACTATAACTGCAAATTTAGAAAATGTTTCAGTAAAAGCGGCTTTAGATGTAATCTTAATTCCGAATGGATACAATTACGTCACACAAGAGAATGTTATAATAGTAAAGGCACAAGATTTTAAAATTGAAAGAGACTTAGTTACGAGAGTTATTAAACTAAAATACATTGACACAAACGCATTAACACAACCGCTAAAAAATGTTTTTACAGATCAAGGCAGAATAGATCCTTTCACCCCTGTTATTACTCCTGGTGGAACCTCATCATCTAATTTGTCTAATATTGCCATTATATCAGATGTTGAAGAAAATTTCTCTAGAATTATGTCATTACTAGATCAATTAGACAAGCCAATTGCAAATGTTAATATTGCAGTAAAGTTTATTGAATCTGGAGTTGATACAGCTAGAGGCAGTGGCATTGATTGGTCAAGAAATACTCCTCTTTTTCTTGGAGGAGCAACCGGAGACTCTTCAGGTTTTTTGCCTTTCAAGCTTAATAATGTGACCATTGCTACTCTTAGTCCACTTCAATTCGGACAAGCTTGGAAGGTAATGCAGGCTCGTGGTGAATCGAAAGTTCTTGCTAGTCCTCAGATTACCACTCTAGACAATCACTCTGCTGAGAGTAATATTACAACAACAGTATATTACGAAGGCAGTGTCAATAATATGAGTGGAAGAAATAGCTATGGAAATCAAAGTAATATTCAGGCAAACAATATAGGCTCTGGCGTAGGAAACTCAAATATGATGAATACCCAACAAATAACGGAAAAAGATGTTGGCATAAACCTTACCGTCACACCTAGAATCAATGATGGGTCTAGAATTACACTTGTAGTCAATGCCTCTGTAGAGGCCTTGCTTTCTGCAGCTGAAGTAGGGACAGATAAACCACGTTCTACTCGAAGAACTGTGAAAACTCAGGTTACTGTTAATGATGGGGATACAGTAATTATAGGGGGCCTAATTGCAGAAAACACCATTGAAAATAAAAAATACGTACCAGTTCTTAGCAACCTTCCATTTATTGGAAGAATGTTTCAATCGACTACAATAGATAAAGAACAACGTGAGTTGCTTATTTTCATAACACCAAATGTAGTAGGGTAATTACCATGCAAAAAAATCTTCCTTATATTTTAATCTCTTTTGGAATATCTTTAACGATTTGCCTACTTTCATTCTTTGATGTTTATGATAATTTTGAACATAGTCTCTTGGATATGCGATTTAAAAGCAGAGGTCTTATTGAAACTAGAGATGATATTGCAACTGCAGATATTGATGTAAGAGCATTGCAAACTGAAGGTAAATGGGATCCCTGGAGTAGGGAAAAACATATCCCTCTTGTTAAACTAGCTAAAGAACATAGCCTTGACGCTTTTATTTTTGATGTCTACTTTATTGAAGAGAGCGAGAGAAAACTTGAATATAAGGAATTAAAAAACATATCTGATTCAACTTTAAGTATAGACCAAGTTGAACGTCTTTTCCCTGACCCTGATAATGACCTAGCGGATGCTGCAAAAAAAGCAGGAAACATTATATTTGCACAAAGTTTTAAACCACAAGGAAAAAAGAAAGAACCTGTGAAGAAACGTACAGAAGTGATGGAGAGACGATTAAAACTTCTTGCTGAGCGCAATCTTTTTAGAAAGGTAGATCCAGAGAAATATTCCACACTTTTTGATTTCTATGATATTGAAACTGTTGTAGATACTTTAATAAAAAACTCCTCAGGGGTTTACTTCTTCCAATCAGATCCTGACCCTGATGGACTTCAAAGAAAATATCCTCTCGTTGGCCTCTATGAAGACAAGCTTTTCCCATCGGCATCCTTAGCAATTGCATTAAACCATTATAATGTATCGTTTGATTCTGTAGAGATTTTTCCTGGAAAATATATTCATTTTGATTTACCTGAAAAAGATGAGCATGGTCGCACTTCTATTTCTATACCAATTAATCAAAAAGGACAAATGCAGGTAAATTGGGCAGGAAACTGGGAAGACAAAGAAACAGGAGAGTTTGACTTAATGCATTACCCTTATAATGTTTTAAAAGAATTTCAAAAAAATGAATATCAAAATTATGTTCTTGCTGAATTTAAAAGATTAGCCAATGAATCTTATGCTGGCAATGTTAAAGCGGCCTATAAACCAGCATTAGCTGCTATAGATGCATCAAAAAAAGATATCCTTAGCGCTGTGAAAAAAACGATGATGATGGGCGCAGTGGAACAATGGATCAATAAAAACCCTAATGGGAAAGCTACTGATTTTCCTCGACCAATACCCGCTGAACAGTTCAATGAGCTTAGAAATAATAATATTTTTGCGAACATTTTTCTTGATTCAAACCGTTCTTCTACCCCTAAGCTAGATGAATTAATTAAAGAAAACATAATCGATTATGAATTCGGAATTGAGGAATACATATTTACTACTCATAAACAACATATCAAAGATCTTACTGTACTTATCGATCAAAAAAATGAAGATCAAAAATTTCTTTTGAAAGCTAGAGCTAAAGCCAATAATACAAAAAGGAATTTTCAAATTATTGCCAACCTCCACAAAAATAATATGATCGATGAACAACGTCCTCTTTCTTTTTATCCTTATGCAAAAAAACAGCGACTATTTATCGGTAGCGAAGAAAAAAATACTGTCCATGATATTGTTCCTTTTGAGTTCGTTGGGAAAAAACTTTATTACGGTCTTACTGCAACAGGAACATCAGATCTCAATCCAATGCCATTTGATCCACGATATCCTATGGTAGGTCTCCATGCAAATGCATTAAATACAATTCTTGATAATAAAATTATCTATGAAGTTCCTAAAATACATGTAGCTCTTGTAATTATTACTATTGGTTTGTTACTCTCTTTTGGCATTCCATCACTCAGTGCTTCACTTGGAGGTCTTGCAACCGCAATCATAGTTGGATTTTATGGTTGGTTTTCATTTTGGTTGTTTTCTAACCATCATATTTGGTTAGATATGGTTGGTCCTTTATCAACATTGGGAATTGGTTATCTTGGAATAACAGTATACAATTATATTCAAGAGGAGAAGAATAAAAACTTTCTTAAAGATTCCTTTGGAACATATGTATCTCCTGAACTAATCGATCAGATGTATGAAAGCGGTGAAGAACCATCTCTTGGAGGTGAAGAAGGATATCACACTGCATTTTTCACAGATATTCAAAGCTTTTCAGCATTCTCAGAAAAATTAACAGCTAGCGAATTAGTTGCATTATTGAATCAATATTTAACTGATATGACAGATGTTCTTCTTGAAAATAATGGGACCTTGGATAAATACATTGGAGATGCAATAGTTGCATTCTATGGTGCTCCAATAGAAGTCGATGATCATGAATTATGGGCATGTCGAACAGCAATCAAAATGCAAGACAATCTTGCAATACTTCGTCAGGGATGGAGAGATGAAGGAGATCGTTGGCCAGAGATTGTGCATAATATGCAAAATAGAATAGGTATTAGTTCTGGTCAAATGGTTACCGGGAATATGGGATCAGAATCACGAATGAATTATACAATGATGGGAGATAACGTAAATACCGCAGCTAGACTAGAATCATCTGCAAAACAATACGGTATCTACATCCAAATTGCGGATAGTACTTACCAAGCAGTGAAAGATAGAGTGGTTGCTAGAGACCTTGATAATGTAAGAGTCATGGGTAAAGAAGAGCCCGTAAAAGTATGGGAGCTAATTTCAGAAAAAGGATTAGAGCCAGAAAAATACAAAAAGATATTACCAGCCTACCACGAAGCTTTAGCATTGTATCAGAATCAAGAGTGGACTAAAGCGATAGAAGCATTTAAAGCATCAGATGATTTAGAAGACATGTTTCCTGGGAGAAAAACAAATCCTAGTCGAATTTATATACCACGCTGTGAACATTTTCTTTCAAATCCCCCAGGTGATAAGTGGGATGGTGTTTGGACTCTAACTAGTAAGTAATATTAGCCAAAATGAACTGGCCGACTTTAGCTCTCCGTATTTTAGTAATGGGTTTTCTCATCCCTTTTCTTTATTCACAGAATCCTTTTCTGATAGATTCTAGCCGATCATCCTTAATCCCTCAATCTATATCTAATAGCATTCAAATAGCAGACATAAATAATGATGGATTCAATGATATTATCTATTCTGGATATGACCAAACTCGAAATGGACTATTTATAGATGTTATAAACATTAATAGCGAGGGAGAATTAACCCAAGGCTATCAAACTAGTTTTATTACATACCCTGATACTATTGCTGAATATTTAGGTGGCATTGGAAATATAAGTGTGACTGATGTAAATCTAGATGGTTATATGGATTTATATATCAATGGATCAGCAAAATCAAAACTCTTGTTTAATTCACCTAGTGGATCATTGAATGAATCATCCTGGCTGGAAAATTTATCTGTAACCTATAGCAATGGAAATTGGGCAGATGCAAACATGGATGGTAAACCAGACCTTTTTTTGATGGGTGTAAATGAATATTCTGACAACATTTTAAATGAGCTCTTTTTAAATAAAAATAATTCCCTTCAAGAAGATCCAGCAACTATTTTCCCATCTCTGTTTACGGGTAGCAATACATGGGGTGACTATGATAATGATGGAGATCCAGATCTAATGATTACTGGCCAAACTGCAGACCCCAATTCGTCGGTGTCAAGGTTATTCCAAAATGATCCGATAGGAAGACTAACTGAAGTAACTACTGCTAATGCAATTCGAGGAATAAAAGCAGGAGCCTCTCTTTTTCGAGACTTAGACTCTGATGGAGACCTAGACCTTATTATGACAGGATGGAATAAAATAGAAGGGAAACTTATCACTTTACTTTTAGAAAATGAGCCCCTTGGTTCCTTTACCCCATATCAAGATCAAATAGATTTCGCAGTGGCTTATGGAACTATCGACGCCATAGATTATAACTCAGATGGATTTCAAGACTTCCTTATCGCAGGAGCAGATTCTGTAACGAATTACGCTGGTAAAGTACACTCCTTATCAGCTAGAATTTATGAAAACAATAGAGATGGAACCTTTAGACTCATTCAAGAAATTCCAGGGGCACGCACTGCAAAATTTGTTGATATTGATCAGAATGGGATACCTGATCTAGTCGCTAGTGGCACGATTCAAATAGAGAATGATTCAACAACATTTTCTAATGTATATATAAATATAAATACAGGACCAAACAATATTCCAGAAGCTCCAAATGCTCTTAATGCTTTCGCAGTAAGTACACGTGCGATATTTACTTGGGGAGCAGGAGAAGATGATATTGATCTTATTTCTGGTTTATCTTATAATCTTCGAATTGGAACATCTTCTGGAGGAAATCAAATAATGTCTTCAAGCGTACCATATAATTCCTCAAATATTGGAAAAAGACTTATTCGAGATTTTAATGAAATTCCCCATGGAACATATTACTGGGCTGTCCAAACAGTAGATGGATCTGGAAATGTATCTGAGTGGTCTTCTGAAGACACCTTATTTATCCCCCGTTTGGTTCCTTCTATCCAATCTTTACCTGGAGTTTACTATTCATCCTCTGGATGGGCTGATTATGATAAAGACAATATTCCAGACTTAGCATTAACAGGTGTGACCTTTTCAGGAACGAGTATAACAAGCCTATTTCAGAACTCCGAAGGGCTTTTATCACAAGACCTTACTCAAAATATAGAAGCTGTTTTTGGAGGCCATTTGTCATGGGTAGACTATACAAATGATGGTCAACTTGACCTAACGATGACAGGTTTTCAAATTAATAATTTTTTTGGTGGATTTAAAACAAGCTTTTACAAGTGGAATAATGGTGTTTACATTGCCGATACCGATTCTGAGATAGATATAGATTTAAATTATGATGGTATCGGGGATAACTGGGTAAATGGAGGAGTGAATGGACATCATTGGGGTGATTATGATAATGATGGCGACCTAGACTATGTCCAAGGTGGGTTTGATAATTACTACAGGCGTCACCTCGATATTTTCTATAACGATAATGGTATTATGCGGCTAGACACAAATCAGATTCATTTGATACCAATTAACCCAGCAATTGTTCAATGGGTGGATGTAGATCTGGATGGAAATTTGGATCTCGTTACTATTGGTGCTGATGAAAGTCAATCCCTTATGATGCGTGTCTACATTAATAATTCCAATCATATTCTTTCTCCAGGAATTACTTGGCAGTCTGAAATTTTTGGTGTTACAGCAGGTGCAATTGCTTTTGCAGACTACAATGGAGATGGGTATGATGATTTTGCACTTTCAGGATTAAATAATGATGGAGATTTAATTACTTTTATTGCAGAAAATAATATAAACACTTTTATTGTTTCTCATATACTTCAAGGAGTGTACTACGGAAAACCATCTTGGGGCGATTATGATAATGATGGTGATTTGGATCTACTCGTAACGGGACAATCCAATACTCAAGGAGACCTTGGATCGAACCCGGTTACTCTTGTATTTAATCAAAATAATAATTTATTCCAAGTAGATGAAACATTATCAATGGATAGTGTGGGAATAAGTTTTTCACAATGGGGAGACTATGACCAAGATGGAGATCTAGATCTTTTTTTGTCAGGATTTAAAGAGAATCAAGATGTGGTATCACAAGTCTATGACAATTTAGAAGGTATACAAAACCCAAACAAACCTCCAAATGCTCCGTATTTACTTGATGATAGTAATATTAAAGATAATAAGGTAGTATTAACTTGGACACCACCCATAGATCCTGAAAGTTCTAGTGGTTCATATACACCTGAATCTGGACTTCGATACCAGATACAAATTGGATCAGAAGATGAAAATAATCAACATTCCATTAGCACTGGACACTATGGAATTAATGAGATTGGTACCTTTACAAAGCCTGAGAAAACCATAAAAAATCTCCAAGAAGGAAATTATAGTTGGCGGGTTCGTGCGATTGACTATGGTTTAATGTATTCTGAATGGTCAAACACTGATTATTTTTACATTGATGTCACCGCTCCCTCAATTGATACAATCCGTGCTAATTACGTTACCAATGATCAAATTATTCTCGTCATCAAATTCAAAGAAGATTTCAACTTAGATTTAAATAAAGAACCAACCGTACTCGTTACCCATCCTTATAACTCAGATCTTGGTAATAATGAAATCACTGATGATGATTCACTTGCGGTAGTCAAACAAAGCTTTAACGGTGATGAGTGGACCGGTGTATTGATTCTCCCTGAAGTTTTCTCAGGAAAAGCCATTCAAGTAAATGTATATGGCGTTCAAGATGATCGGGAAAATAAAATGTCTCCAGTTTCTATCTTTAAGACACCTGAAAGTATTATTTCACAATATGGAGGCACTGCAATCAGTGAAAATGGAGAGGTGAGCATATTACTTCCGCAAAATGCAGTCTCTGGTGATATTTCTTTAACAATTACAGCACAAAATGTTCCTCCTGATACCAGTTCTTTCTTAGTAAATGGAGGAATCACTTATTTAATATCTGACTTATATGATATTAAACCATTTAATCAATCTTTAAATAAGCCAGGTATTTTGAGAATTGGCTTTCCAGATAGCACCTGTTTGATTACAGAGCCCCTAAACCAATATTTTAATGTGGATTGTAAAAATAAATTTTTATGCGATGAACTCAATGGTGAATGGGTTTCTATTCCCGATTCTGGACTTGCACCTTTTATTGGTTTAGTTGATACAACAATCAAAGACCTCCTACCGGTAATAAATCTAGGAGGGTCACACATTTCTATAAATAATAATTCTTACATGCAAGTGCAAATCGATACATTTGGAACATATGGGGCCTTTATTTCCCTCGACACGACTTTACAGTCTGAAAGTCTTGGACTTGAATCTATTGTATGCCAACCAAGGATTTTTTCTCCTAATGGATCCGGAGAACTATTTGAATTTACAGAAACAAACATTATCTATTCTCTTGAACAAGAACAAGATGTAACGGCAAGAATTTTCAATCTGTCGGGTAGATTAAAAAGAATTATTAAACCTCAATTTACACCTCAAGCCGGAAATCAAATTTTAAATTGGGATGGCAAGGACTCAAAGGGTAATATAGTTCCTAGTGGACTATATATAGTTACACTTGAAAAAGAAAATGCTGTACTAAGAACAACAGTTGGAGTTCTTAATAGATGAAAAATTATCTATTTGTACTTTTTTTTCTTTCCCAAATTTTTGCACAATATGATCAAGTTTTTATAGGCTCTCGCCCCTTAAGTATGGGTGGAGCTTTCTCTGCAGTGGCCGATGATGCAAATGCAATTGTATGGAACCCTGCTGGTCTTCCTGGATTGCGGAGGACAGAATTCACTTCAACTTTTGCAGATCTCTATGATTTAGGTATAAATCATTCTTATATAGGATTTGTAAGACCTTTTTCAGACCAAATAGCTATGGGGTTTGATTGGTCTAATATTGGATTTGATGATAAAGAACTTGGGTATTCTGAAAATAAATTAAATTTTTCCATCGGTATACAACCACACAAAATATTTAGTGTTGGACTAAATGTGAAATATCTAATGAGAGATATGCTCTTGAATGAGACTTCATATGGAAAAAGTAATGGAATTGGTAGAGACTTAGGTATAATAATTAAACCATCTAAGAATGTAAAAATGGGTCTAGGAATTTATGATATAGGCGGGACATCTGTATCTTATAAGGATAGAACGGAAGAAACAATCTTAGGCCAAGCCTTTAGATTAGGAATTAGTTATATGCCTATAAATGGACTAACATTAGCTGCAGATTTTAGTGATCGCTTTCACCTTGGGGCTGAATATATTTTAGCAAGTCGTGTAAGTTTCCGGGCTGGTCTGCAACAGGGATTAAATTCTAATAATGAAAAGGATATATTAATCCCTTCAGCTGGAATGTCTTTGAAATTTAAAAGTATTGTTATGGAGTATGGATTTGAAAGCCATCCGTATTTGAATCCTACGCACCGTTTCACTATAGCCCTTCAATTGAGCCCCGCGGTAGTAAGCATTACAAAAACCACTATATCACATAACCCAATATTTCGCTCACTTCATCGATATTATGAATCTGAACCTTTTGTAAAAGTTGGATTAAAAAATATTTCCGATGCTGACCTACCTGTTAATGTTTCTCTATTCGTCCCTACCATGATGGATAATCCGCATTCAGAGACAGTCAATCTTCCACCAAAATCCGAAGAAGAATATGACATTGGAATTTCATTTAGCAGTGATGTCCTTACATCAAAAAAAGCTACTTTTGACAACCTTGTTCAACCTGAAATCAAAGTAATCTATAAACAAGGAGGTGAAGAAAAACTAGCCCAGAAAAAAATGGAATCTTCTTACGTACTTGGAAAAGGAAAACTCACCTGGAGCAATCCAGATATGATTGCTTGTTATGTAACACCCGCTGACGCAGTTGTTGATAAATTTGCAAGAACTTTTATCCAATACTACACGCCAGTACTGAATGATTATTTTGGAAGAAGTAATCTTGGACGTGCAATTATCCTTTTTGATGCACTAGGAAAACATGGCCTTGTATACAATATTGATTTAGAAACACCTTTCTTAGATATTGCAGATGATAAATCTGCTTTCGACACTGTAAAATATCCTGGAGATATGCTAAGAGATAAAATTGGTGACTGTGATGATTTAACGGCATTATTTGGATCTTTGATGGCTAACCTTGGAATTGAAACCATGTTCTTAGATGTCTTCAAACCAGGTGCTGGACATATATTTGTAATGTTTGATAGTGGCGTTAAACCTGATGATGTTAGCAAATATTTTCTGGATGAAAGTGAAGTTGTTGTGCTAAACAATAAAGTTTGGATACCCGTAGAGGCAACTCTTGTTGGGAAGCCCTTCTTTTCAGCATGGAAGCAAGGCGCTTTAAAATATAATGAAATGAAAGCAGAAAATTATGTAAATGAAATTTCTGTGAAGGAAGCTTCTGCAAAATATATAGCGGGATCTCACGTTACACCGGATATGCCTATGCCTGAAATTGATGGAATCAGTGACCTATTAAAGGAAGATATCAAACAATATGGTATGTGGCTCGAGCAAATCGTTTATAATGCTGTGGGTAGTAGATTGATCGCTGCAGAAGATTATTATGATGCAGGTGTAAAATATATGGAATTTGCAAGATACAAAGAAGCAATTGAAATGTTTGAAACAGCGATTAATATGAAACCAATATTCCCAGATGCAATCAATACACTAGGCGTATGCTATACAAAGACAGAAGAATATCCCAAGGCTCTTGAATTTTATGATGAAGCAATACAGCAAGGAGGCGAACACCCTGGCTATCTATTAAATGTTGCAATTACACAGTTTATGTTAGGTAATAAAGGTTTAGCTCGACAAAAATATGATGAGGTAGTGATGCTCGATCCAATGTTTGAAGGAAAGTTAGACAAAGTATTTGGTGCAGCAAAAGCAAGTATTATTGGAGGGCAATCAGATGGACCTCAATTGAAAATTTCTGCAGATTTAGAATCTGAACTTGCAGAAGGTTCGACAAAAGGACTAGTCGAAGTAAAAGATGCTCCAAAAGATGTTAAGCCAGAGGATATTAAGAAAATTGATTTTCGTAAAAGAAGAGCAAGGAGTGATAATACTGTTGGAGTAACGTTTGCACGTTTAGGAAATTACTCCATGGCTATAGATTACTTTAAAAAAGCTATTAAGAATGATGAAGAAGAAATGGATTATAAGGTAAATCTAGCAGTATCCTTATACCGAATGTATAAATATGATCAGGCCCTTGAATACTATGAAGTTGTGAAAAAAGCAAAGCCAGAATTGGTCTCTCAATTAGACTTTATTGAGACTATGGGAGAGAGCACACCAAAGTTTGATAAATTTGATTAAATTATTGTATATTAATGGCCTTATGAAAAACATATTATTTATTATACCACTGATTTTATTATCACATCCAATCTCTGCTCAGGATGAGGAGCTCGATTTAGATGCGATGTGGGACAATACTGTATGGAATGAGATTGAAGACGTTGCTGACGCTGGATATGAAGTAGAAAAAGTAACCGCTGTAGCAGGTGTCCGAGGTGCAGAAGCAGAAGATGAAGCTCTTCACCATCTTTATTATAGACAGTCTATGAAAGGTCCAAGTAAAGTTGAGTTAAATAAAGCTCTTGGGAAGCTTCTTAATACTCTTTCATCATTAAAAGAAAAAAATCCAGAGCACACTAAAATTCCAGAAGTAACTCATTATGTGATTCAAATTTATAAAAAATTAGAGCAGGGTGATAAAGCTAAAGGTTTTGAAAAAGAATTATTAGCTATTGCTCCTGACTCCAAGTGGGCGAAGTTTTATAAGTAAAAGATAATTAAAATAAAAAAATCCTTTATTAAAAGGCTTTTTATTTATAGACTTTTTTATTTCCATCTGGATCTAATAATATCCACCCTCCGCCAGGCACTTCACTCCTAACAATACCTTCTCCTTTTAATGATCCATCTGGAAACCAAAATTTAGCCCGACCTCTAGGAACACCATTTACGTACCCAATTTTCATTTGTTTCCTTCCATTTTCATACCACTGAGTCCATGTTCCATTTTCTTTTCCATCAATATATTTGATACGCAGAGATTTCTTTCCATTAGGGTGCCACTCCCTATACATACCCTCAGGCTCACCGTTAATAAATTTTGCTTTTAATGCTTTTTTCCCATTTTCATACCACTCTGTATATTTACCATGCTCTTGTCCATCAATATAGAAACCCATAATTGATTTTTTGCCATTTTCATACCACTCTTTATACTCATCAATATATTTATCATTATCAAAAGTAGCTACAAGCTCTCTATGCCTTTCATCCCCATCATCATACCACTGCTCAAATTTCCCGTGTTTTTTCCCATCTTTAAAGTGGCCTATCATAATTGGCTGACCAATTTTATTTAGAGTCTGCCATAGTCCGTTTTTCAATCCTGCTTTAAACTCACCAGTGAGAAGGCCGATTTCAAGTTGTTTTATAACAGGTCCAGAGTAAGGTACCTGATCCAAATAATATACCCCAGCTAAAGAATCTAAATACCCCCACTCTACCGGTTTTGACATATCTCTAGCCGGTGTTTTCTCGATCATCTCATTTTGGGCAGATTTATCCCTCCATGGGTTTTGAGACCAAAGTAGACTAATAAATACTACAAAAGAAATAATTACTTTTTTATTTTTACTCATTATACACGTATTGTTTAAAGAGAGCGCGACGAAAGTTAAAAAGAATAAGGAATTTTACTAAAACTAAAAAGGGACAATATATGTCCCTTTTTAGTTCAGTTTACTTATAATAAGATTATTTTAGATAAATCATTTTATTTACATCTCTATGTTTACCTGCCTGAATGGTGTAAATGTATACACCTGCTGCAACTGAAGACCCAATACTATTTGTTCCATCCCACTGTATAAAGTGATATCCAGCATCAGCTTGACCACTCATGAGCGTTGCAACTTCACGACCCATCATATCAAAAATAACTAAAGATACATTACTCGCTTCTGGTAAGTCAAAGCGAATAGTTGTGCTCGGGTTAAATGGATTTGGATAATTTTGATGAAGAGCAAATGTTTCTGGTAGTCCATGAACATCAACTAGACTTAACAAGGTAACATTTACTGTTTCAGAATGTTCACTTTCATTTTCATTCAGATCCACAGCAGACACAATATAGTAGTGATCACCCATTTCTTCAACATT
>JAYPLH010000024.1:8368-16264 GCA_038365355.1 Fidelibacterota bacterium | reverse complement strand
AGATAACTTTATATACCAATAAACCAACCATTACTATTAAGGAAATAAAGATTAGAGAAACACCCATATTACCCTTTTTAATTTCTTCCCACTCATCAATATCTGTTGAAAGCATATCGAATACTTTCAAAGCAATACCAATTCCAAAAGCAAATCCAACAGCAGCGGTAATTGACCAACCGATTGCTCTAGCATATTGCATAAAAATTGTACCCCAATCAAGACCTGGCATGATAACTCCTTATTGAATTTTTATATTTTTCATAATTTCTTGCATAAACTCTGAAGAATCCATACGGCCATCTGCAAGTGAAATTGCCATTTCTGAGCTACAACTTGCACTAAAAGTATTGAATTCATCTCTAGATGCAGGCACTGCAACATTTAAACTTATAATAAGAGGAATATATGCATAAGAAAGATTCATTTCCTTTTGATGTGCAATTGCCTGCCCAACAGAGTCGAAACCTACAAGCATATACAATTCAAAATTATTTCTACCACTCTCCATTTAAATAGTAATCTCACTTTTCCCAAGATTTAATTGGGAAGACTCAATGGGGATACGGTAAGACTTACATACTTCTTTAACTTTTTTCTTAAAGGCATAATTTGCAAATAAAAAATTTGCACTAAAAAAAATTGGAAGTAAAACAGTGAATAAATTTCTCTTCAAAGACATTATTAGTTTAAAATTACAATGTAAAGTTCACAAGGTTATTCTCGTAAATCAAGCAGTAAATATAGATTTACCATTTTTTATAATAAAATTTAATTGTTGGCTGTCTACAGTATAGGGTATTTCTTCAACCCTCGAAAGATTCCAAATCAATATATCTGCCTTTTTTCCTTTTTCAATAGATCCAATTTCATTTTCCATCATTAATGATTTTGCTGCTATATATGTGGAAGATTTAATCGCTTCAAGAATATTCATATGCAAATAAATGCATGATAGCATTATAATAAATGGCATTGACTGAATACTGCAACTCCCTGGATTATAATCTGTTGCGATGGCTACATGAACACCCTTTTTTTCTAATTCTTTGTACGGAGCGTATTTATGCTTGCCTAAAAAGAATGTTGTACCAGGAAGTAAAGTTGCCACTACCCCACTAGAAGCTAATGCTTCTATTCCTGCACAATTAATTTCCATTAAATGGTCCGCACTAGCAACTTTTAAATCTGCAGCTAACTTTGATGCACCTGAATTATAAAACTCGTCTGCATGCATTCTAGGATATAATCCATAATTTCTTCCTACATTAAGTATTCTTTCAGACTGATCTAGGCTAAAATAACCTTTTTCACAAAAAACATCATTAAATTTAGCAATACCTTGGCTAGCAACTTCTGGTATCATTTCATCACAAATTAGATCTACATAACCGTCTTTGTTATTTATATATTTTTTTGGGAAATCATGAGCTCCCATAAATGTAGGAATCATATCTATGTTATGTTTTTTATTTACTTCATCAATCACTTTAAGTGATTTTAATTCTGAATTCGTGTCTAGTCCGTAACCACTTTTACATTCTACCGTGGTTGTTCCCAAAAATAAAAATTTATCCATGCGAGATTTTAACTTAGAAATCAAAAGTGTTTCTGATGCATTCTTCACACCTTCAATACTACTTGATATACCACCACCCATATCACTTATTTCTTCATATGAGAAGCCACCTGATACTCTCATATGAAATTCATCTTCTCTGCTATCCAAAAATACTGGATGAGTATGACAGTCAACAAATCCAGGAGTAACTAATTTTTGTCTACAATCAATAAAAGAATCAGCATGATCCAATTTTTTACCAATATCAATTATCTTATCATTGCCTATAACTATTTCAATATCTTTATGTGACACCATTTTTTGAATACTTGAATCATATGTAACAAGAGATCCGATATTTCCTAGTTTTAAAGTAGACATTTATTACATCAAGTTTTATTTTTTAAGCATTGGGATTTTAATATCCCATTTTTTTGAATTTTCAATAGCATCTTTGTAGCCCGCATCAGCATGCCTATATATACCCATTTTCGGATCATTTGTTAATACAGCATTTAACCTTGAATCCATTTCTTTAGACCCATCAGCTACCAAAACTTGACCCGAATGCAACGAATAGCCCATACCTACACCACCTCCATGATGAAAAGATACCCAAGAAGCACCACTGGCCGTATTTAATAATGCATTCAAAATTGGCCAATCGGCTACGGCATCACTCCCATCCTTCATCGCTTCAGTTTCTCTATTTGGAGAAGCAACAGATCCGCAATCCAAATGATCTCTACCAATTACAATAGGTGCTAATAACTCTCCTTTTCGTACCATTTCGTTTAACTTCAAACCAAACATTGCCCTTTCCCCATATCCTAGCCAGCAAATTCTTGATGGAAGTCCTTGAAATACAACCTTTTCCTGAGCCATCTTAATCCAATTGCACAATGAAACATTTTCAGGAAACATTTCAAGTATTTTTCTATCAGTTTTGTAAATATCTTCTTTCTTTCCTGATAGAGCAACCCATCGAAAAGGCCCCATACCTTTACAAAATAATGGTCTAATGTATTCTGGAACAAATCCGGGGTAATCATATGCTTCTTTAACACCTGCTTTTTGAGCTTGAGATCTCAAGTTGTTTCCATAATCAAAAACAATAGATCCCATTTTTTTTAACTTAAGAATTCCTTGAACATGCTCTCCCATAGATTTAATTGAATCTTGAATGTATTTTTTGGGATCCTTGGCTCTCATCTCATTAGCCTTTGCAATTGAATAATTACTTGGTATATAACCAATTAGCTCATCATGAGCAGAAGTTTGATCAGTTACAAGATCTGGAACAATTCCTCTTTTAGCAAATTCTGGTATTAAAGTAGAAGCGTTTCCCAATAAACCAATTGATAAAGGAATCTTTTTACTAAGTGCATTTTTAGATAACTTTATTGCCTCATCAATAGATTCAGTATACCTATCTATATATTTAGTACTAATTCTTTTTTTAATTCTGTCAGGATCTACCTCTATGCAAATTGCTACGCCTTCCGCCATAGTAACTGCTAAAGGCTGAGCTCCTCCCATACCTCCCAAACCAGAAGTAAGTACAAGTTTTCCAGCCAATGAATTAGTATTCCAATGTTTTTTTGCTGCTGCAACAAAAGTTTCGTATGTTCCCTGAAGAATTCCTTGTGTACCAATATATATCCAACTTCCAGCAGTCATTTGTCCATACATCATTAGACCTTCTTCTTCTAGTTTATTAAAATATTCCCAATTAGACCATTTTGGAACCAAATTAGAATTTGCAATTATTACTCTTGGTGCATAAGAATGGGTTTTAGTAACCCCAACTGGCTTACCAGATTGAATTAATAATGTTTCATCTTCTTCCAAATTAACTAAAGAATCTAAAATAGATTCAAAACAATCCCAGTTTCTAGCTGCTTTACCTTTACCGCCATAAACAATTAATTCTTCAGGATACTCTGCTACTTCATTGCAAACGTTGTGTTGTATCATCCTGTAGGCAGCTTCAATTTGCCAATTTTTACATTTAATTTTTGATCCTGTAGGAGGATATATTTTTTTTTCTAACATATTAATCTTTTATTTTAATCCATATATTTATTTAATTTTTTTGAATAGTTTGGATCAGTTTTAAAAACTGTATAAGAGAAAATACTTACTCCACCGAATTTGTTTTTTTTAGCCTCAATTATTTTTTGACCTGCAGATTTATAACTTTGGTTATAGACTCCTATGCCCATAATAATATTTTGAATCAAGTTAGGGTCCAATCCTTTTTTCATAGATAAAATATTTTCTTTAAAAGTTTTATTTTCTCGAGTATAATTCATTGGTACAGCCCAATCAATATATCCTTTATCCAACCATAAATCCCACTCTTGACCAAAACTATTATGAGCAGACTCTAAATTAGGCTTTACAGCTGCAGAAATAATACAATTTGGCTGATAAGCTCTAACCCTCATGGAACATTTTTCTAAAAATTTTGATATTGCTGATTTTTTAAAATCCGAAAATTTAGGTTTATTTTGCAAATTCAATGATGGTAATCCTGGCATTGTACTAGACTGACTTAAAAAAGATTTTAATCCTATAGGATTCATTCCCCATCCAAAAGCATGATATCGAATATAATCAAAATGTATACCATCAAGTTGATAATTTTGTAATAATTCTGTAACAACATTTTGTAAATGTGCATCAACTTCTGGATGGGTTGGAGCAAGATAAAAACCTTCACCATTAGCTTTTTTATTTTTCTCTGTAAGATTTAAAACCTCCTCTACGTCCATAAAATCTGGAGTTTTATTATCTAACCATTGAGGATGATTTAGGAGTAAATGATCGCTTTGAAATGGTTTTTGGCTGGAGGACCATAAATAATAAACATTCATCCAAGCATGAATTTTCATATTTTTATTTTTTACTTTTTTTAAAATATAATGAAGAGGATCAAAGTCATCTTTTTTTAGCAAATGAGTTCTAGGTACTAACTTTGATGAATAATATGCGTCTCCTCTTCCTCGAACCTGCACAAACAAAATATCATATTTGTTATCTTCTGCAAACTGGATTACCTCATCTATTAATCTTTTAGAAGTAATATGATCTCTAACAATCCATAAAGCCTTATTAAAAAACTCTTTCGCATTAATAGGATAGGCGATAAAAAAAATTAGGGTAGCAACTGCTACCCTAATAAACTTAATTAGACTATTGTTTTCCAAAAAAATTATATGACCAAATTAATTATTTTTCACTTTTAGGTTCCGAAACAAAATCTTCTGCCATGTCCACAAACTCAATTGTAGATATAGGAGCACAATCGTTATCTCTAAAACCAAGTTTTGTAATTCTTGTATAACCACCATTTCTTTCAGAAAAAGTTGGTGCAATTACATTAAAAAGCTCTCGAACAGTAGGTTTGTGAGAAATATATTTAAGAACTTGTCTTCGAGAATGAATATCACCTTTTTTTGCACGAGTAATAAGCGGCTCAATAAAACTTCTTAATTCTTTTGCTTTCGGACCTGTTGTTTTAATCTTCTTATTAGATATCAAGGCAATAGCTAAGTTAGACATTAATGCCTTTCTATGTGCTACTTTTCGTCCTAGCTTCCTACCCGACTTTCTATGCCTCATTTTTAGACCTCTTCAGCCATTATTTTGTCTACCTGCATACCGAACTGAAGATTCATTGAATCAAGCTTTTCGATCAATTCAGTAAGTGATTTTCTACCAAAATTTTTGTATTTAAGCATTTGATTCTCTTCTTTACTAACTAACTCATGAATATACTTAATTCCTGCTGCTTGTAAACAATTATAACTCCTTACAGATAATTCCATCTCATCAATTGTTTGACTAAGTAGTTTTCTTAAAGCCATAGTCTCTTCAGATAACCCATCCGAAATTTCTAATACGCTAGGATTAGCAATAGCTTCCACATACATTAAATGATCTCTTAAATATGTAGCTGAATATGAAACGGCATCCTTTGCGGTAATTGAGCCATCAGTTTGTAAGTCAAGATTCAAAATTTCGATAGATGCTTTAGCCCCAGGAACAGGCTGAACATTAAAAGTTACTTTTTTAACTGGATTGAAAATACTATCTATGGACAATGTTCCAACAGGAAGATTTGGTTTGTCGTTTTCCTCTGCAGGGACATACCCCTTACCAATCCCTATACGAAGCTCAATGTCTAATCTTCCTTTTGAATTTACTTCTGTGATGTATTCATCAGGATTTAAAATCTCAAATTGGTCACTTGCTTTTTGAATGTCTTTAGCGGTAAAAATTGTCTTACCTTTTATTGATAAATCAATTTTATCTGGCTCATTGTCCATTAATTTAAAACGTACTTTTTTTAAATTCATGATTATATCTGCAACATCTTCTTTCACACCATCAATAGTTGAAAATTCATGTTGCACACCGTCAATTTTTACATGAGTAATCGCTGCTCCTGGAATACTTGTAAGTAGTACACGTCGAAGAGCGTTGCCAATCGTAGTACCAAAACCACGCTCTAAAGGTTGCAGTGAAAAAGATCCTTCATTTTCAGATTTTGAATCAGAGTTGAAATCAATATTTAATTCAAGTGCTTTGTTTGCCATTTGATAATTTTCCTATTTAAATTATTTTGAATAAAGTTCTACAACAAGTTGTTCGTTAACTGTTAGTTTCATATCTTCCCGATCAGGAACTGATATAAAGGTTCCTGACATTTTTGCTTTGTCTAATGAAAGCCATGCTAGATCAATATCACCTTTTATATTTTTCATGGATTCAATTATACAATCCATTTTTTTACTTTTGTTCCTTATAGAAACCACATCACCTGGTTTTACTATTAAAGAAGGAATATTAACACATTTGCCATTAAGTAAAATATGTTTATGACTTACCAATTGCCTTGCAGCAGGTCGCGAAATAGCAAAACCAAGTCTATGTACGACATTATCTAATCTACTTTCCAAAAGTTGAAGCATGTTCGTTCCTGTTTCACCTTTCATTTTATCAGCCTTTTGAAAAGTTAGCTTAAACTGTTTTTCAAGAAGTCCATACATAAATTTTATTTTTTGCTTTTCCCTTAGTTGAATTCCATAATTAGATAGCTTAGCTCTTCTACTTTGTCCATGTTGACCAGGATTATAGGGTTTCCGATTAAGTAAACGATCATACTTAGGATTTCCGAAAATATTTTCACCAAACTTTCTTACTAACTTTCCTTTAGCTGTGGTTGACTTTGCCATATTTACTAAACCCTTCTTCTTTTTGGAGGTCTACATCCATTATGCGGTAAAGGGGTTACATCTTTAATACTTGTAATTTGAAGACCACCCACTGCCAATGCTCTAATCGCAGACTCTCTGCCAGATCCAGGACCCTTAACTTCAACGTCCACACTTGACAGACCCAAAGCAATCGCTGCTTGAGCAGCTTTTTCTGCTGCTATTGTTGCCGCATAAGCTGTACTTTTTCTTGAACCCTTGAATCCAGAGGTTCCTGCTTTTTCCCATAATAACACATTTCCTGATTGATCAGTTAGCGTAATATGGGTATTATTAAATGTAGATTTAATATGAGCGCATCCATGGGGAGCGACATTTTTTTTCTTTTTCTTTTTATTTTTTATCTCAGCCAAATTAACCTCTTTTCATATTAAATAAATTTTAATTTTTACCAAGCCCTATGGTACGTTTCTTACCTTTCCTAGTTCTAGCGTTTGTTTTTGTCCTTTGCCCATTAGCAGGTAAACCACGGCGATGCCTCAAGCCCTTGTAGGCTCCTACATCTTTAAGGCGTTTAATATTCATTGCTACTTCAGAACGTAATTCACCTTCAACCAAAAGACCTATCTTTGAGATCGCATTTCTAAGGGCCACTACCTGCTCATCGGTTAAATCCTGTACTCTTTTATCAGGATTTATTTTAGATTTCTCACATATTAACTTAGCCGTGGCCAGTCCAATGCCGTGAATATAACGAAGAGAATATACAACTTTTTTATTTCTTGGAATATCTACACCTACTATTCTTGCCATTTTTTACTACCCTTGTCTTTGCTTATGTTTTGGATTAGAGCATATAACAAGAACAACTCCTTTTCTTTTAATAATTTTACAATTATTACAGATTTTTTTTACTGATGGTCTAACTTTCATTTTTTATTTTTGCCTGTAAGTTATTCTTCCTCTAGTCAAATCATAGGGGGATATTTCTAGAGTTACAACATCTCCCGGTAAAATTTTTATAAAATGCATTCTCATTTTGCCACTTACGTGAGCCAATACTTCATGAGATTTACCACCAATTTCAACTTCAACTCTAAACATTGCACTTGG
>JAYPLH010000024.1:0-8268 GCA_038365355.1 Fidelibacterota bacterium | reverse complement strand
AATTCCAAAATTTGGAATCTGAGGCTCTTCATGTAATTGACTTCCTATTCCATGGCCAACTAATTCTCTAACAACAGAGAATCCATTTTCCTCAGCATGTTTTTGAACTGTATAACCAATATCTCCAACAAAGTTTCCAGGTATTGCTTTATCTATTGCTTTTGACAACGATTCGCTAGTTACATCTAGTAATTTTTTCTTATACTGATCTATTTCACCTACAGGAAAAGATTTAGCATGGTCACCGAAATACCCATTGAGCTCTGCACCACAATCGATCCCAACTATTTGCCCATTCTTTAAGTATGCATCACCTGGAATACCATGAACAACAGCATGATCTACAGAAACACATAAAGTTGAAGGAAAACCCATATATCCCTTAAACGCAGGCCTTGCACCATGTGATCTAATAAATTCTTCAGCAAGACTATCTAATTTTGATATTTTCATACCTTCATAGATATATTCTTCAAGCATAAGCAATGTATCCGCAACAATTTGACAACTTTTTGAAATTTTACTTATCTCACTTTCAGTTCTAATATGAACCATCACATTCTTCTCCTACCTCTAATCTTACCCTTTGATAAGAAGCCATCATAATGACGCATCATCAAGTGCGATTCAATTTGTTGAAGGGTATCCAGTGCAACACCAACAATTATTAATAAACTTGTACCGCCGAAAAAAGAGGCTAGGTCATAATTAATTCCCATAATTTCCATAAGGATATATGGAAAAATTGCAACAAAAGCTAGTGCAATAGATCCTGGAAGAGTGACGCGGGTAAGAATATTATCTATATATTCAGATGTTTTCTTACCAGGACGGACGCCTGGAATAAAACCGCCTTGCTGCTTCATTGTTGAAGAAACTTGAACAGGGTCAAAGGCTATGGCAGTATAGAAATAAGTGAAAAAAATGATCATAAGACCGAAAACTGTCCAATAAAATGGATGTTCAAATGAAAACCAACCCATAAGCATTACGGAAAAATCACTATCACCTAAAAAAGTTGATAATGTACTTGGAATAAACATAATAGATTGAGCAAATATTATCGGCATAACTCCAGCGGTATTCACCCTCATAGGTATATGGGTATTTTGACCTCCATATACTTTTCTACCAACAACTCTTTTAGCATACTGAACGGGAATTTTCCTTGTGCCTTGTGTAAGCAATACGACAAAACAAATAATTCCAAACATAATGCCCATTAAGACGATCTCAGAAAGCCATCCTCTTACATTTTCTCTTAAAAGAGTTACTTCATTCAAAATCACATTTGGAAATGCTGCCACAATCCCCACCATAATTATTAGGGATATTCCATTCCCAATTCCTCTTTCAGTAATTCTTTCACCAAGCCACATTAGAAACAAAGTACCTGTTACCATACTTATAATCCCTGTGAAGATAAAAACCAAACCTGGATTTGGAACAACAGGAACTCCATTCGAACTCAATGAAGGGAGGAAAACAGCAACCACGCCATAAGACTGCATTGTAGATAAAAGGACTGTACCATATCTCGTAATTTGATTAATTTTTTTTCTGCCAGCTTCTCCTTCCTTCTGTAATCTCTGAAAATAAGGCACAACAGATCCCATCAACTGAATAATGATTGAGGAGGATATGTATGGCATTATACCCAAAGAAAAAAGAGAAGCTTTCTCAAATGCTCCACCAACAAAAGTATTAAACAGTCCAAATAAACCTGTTTTCATATCTGTGAAGGCTTCTGCTAAAGTCTCTCCATTTACTCCAGGAATAGGAATATGTGCACCTATTCGGACTACAATCAATACTCCAATCGTAAAGAGAATTCTCTGACGAAGTTCAGGTATTATGAAAATACTTTTAAGCTTGTCAATCATAAGACCTCAGCCATACCACCTGATTTTTCAATTTTTTCTTTTGCAGATTTACTAAATTCAGTTGCAACAATACAAACTGACTGTTTTAAATCACCTGAACCCAGGATTTTTATGGGCTTATATGGGGACCTGACTAAACCTTTTTCATACATTAATTTGGCATCGATTTTCTGTTCTTCAATTCCCCCTAGTTTACTAATGTTTACAATCTGAAATTCTTTTTTAAACCTATTAGTGAAACCTCTTTTTGGTAGTCTTCTAGACAAAGGCATTTGTCCACCTTCAAACCAAGACCTTCTTTTAAAGCCTGATCTCTGGCCAGCACCCTTATCGCCTCTTCCAGCAGATTTTCCTAAACCAGACCCATGCCCCCTACCACGACGTTTAGAATTACGAGTTGATCCTTTATCAGGGACTAAAAGATTTAATTTCATAATTCTCTTACCTTAATTAAATATGGTATAGTTTTAATCATTCCACGAATTTCTTTACAATCTTTATGTTCTACTATTTGATTCATCTTTTTTAAACCTAATGCAATCAGTGTAGCTTTTGCCTTCGATTTATATCCAATACTGCTTTTTATTTGTTGGATTTGCAAAGTTTTAGACATTAGTTAAATACCTTTTTTAAAGAAATACCGCGTTTGTTTGCAATTGTCACAGCATCTTTAAGATTAAATAAGGCACTAACAGTAGCATGAACCAGATTCATAGTATTTTTAGAGCCTTGTCTTTTTGTAAGAATGTTATTTATTCCAGCTTGCTCCATTACAGATCGAACAGCTGCGCCGGCTATTATACCAGTTCCAGGTGAAGCTGGCTTTAACAATATTCTACTAGAACCGTGCTTGCCAATAATAGTGTGAGGAATAGTACCATTTATAATAAGAGCTTTTCTTATATTTCTCTTAGCAAGCTCTTTTCCTTTTTGAATGGCTGCTATAACTTCATTAGCCTTACCTAAGCCAACACCTACATGACCTTTACCGTCACCAATTACAACTAGGGCTGAAAACCTAAATCTTTTACCTCTAGATGTCACTTTCGCAGTTCTATTTATTTTTACTACGGACTCTTCCCGTAGATCTAGTTCAGCTGGATTAATAATTCCCAAATTTCAATTCTCCTATAAGTTCAAGCCATTTTTTCTTACAGATTCAACGAAAGCCTTAACACGTCCATGATAAGGATAGCCATTACGATCTAAAACAACAGATTTAATTTTCATCTTTTTCGCTTTCTCAGCTAATGCTTTTCCAACTTCTTTGCTTAAATCCGTTTTACTTTTAATATTTTTTAATGCTGATTTTAAATCTTTACATTTTGAGGAAGCAGAAAAAATCGTATGCCCCTTAAAATCATCAATAACCTGAGCTTCAAAATGCTTCAAGCTTCGATGTATTACTAATCTACTTCGACTAGGGTGAGCGAACGAAGTTTTTTTACTTCTATTTCTTCTTCTTTCTTTTCTTCTGACTATAGATTTATGATGCCCCATATTTTATTTAGCCCCCACTGTTTTACCTTGTTTTGAACGGACATGTTCACCTTTATACCTCACACCTTTTCCTTTGTAGGGTTCGGGTGGCCTAAAAGATCGTATTTTTGCTGCGACAATGCCTACTAATTGTTTATCGATGCCTTCAATCTTTATCAAAGTCCTATCTGCGGTGATTGTAATAGAGGGAGGAACATCAAAAAATATATCATGAGAGAATCCTAATTGAAGCTTAAGGAGACTACCTTGAACACTTGCCTGGTAACCTACTCCTACTAATTCTAACTCTATTACAAACCCTTTTGAAACACCTATAATCATATTTTGAATTAATTGTCTAGTAGTCCCGTGAAGAGCTTTTTGCGAACTATCATCTGTTGATCGGTCAATAACTAGATTTCCATTAGATTTGGTTACAGTCATAGATTTATTGTAAGAAAATTCTAAAGAACCTTTTTGTCCAGCAACTGTTATGTTATGGTTATTAATATCTACACTAACTCCATCTGGAATTTCAATCGGACTTTTTCCTATTCTAGACATATTCTTTAGTAAACCTCACAAATAATTTCACCACCTACTCCACGTTTTTTGGCAGCCTTATTAGATAGTACGCCTTTAGACGTAGAAAGAATTGAAATACCTAAACCGTCCAAAACTCGGGGTGCTTCACCTACACCAACATAAACTCTAAGGCCAGGACGACTAACTCTTTTTATGCTTTCAATGACTGAGTTACCTTTAAAATCATATTTTAAAAACACTCTTATTTTTTCTTTTACACCTTCAGAAATAAAGAAAAAATCTTCAATATAACTTTCTTCTTTCAAAACTAAGACTACACGTTTTTTGAAATTACTGCTGGGTATATCCACCCATCGTTTTTTCGCTGAAAGGCCATTTCGAATTCGAGTTAATAAATCTGCTATCGGATCGGTCATTGACATATACTCTTCCCCTACCAACTTGCTTTTGTGACACCGGGTATTTCGCCCCTTAAAGCCATCTCTCTAAAAGATATTCTAGACAGACTAAATCTTCTAATGATACCTCTAGGCCTGCCTGTTTTAAAACACCTATTTCTAATACGAATATGGCTGGATGATTTTGGTAAATTATCTAATCTTGCAACAGCTGCTTGCTTCTCATCTGATGAAGATTCTTGACTTCGAATAATAACTTTCAACTCAGCCCTTAGTGCAGCGTATTTTTGAACTTTTTTAATCAATTTATGCTCACGGACTATCTTAGATTTTTTTGCCATTAGGCTGCCTCTTCTACATTATTTTTTACAGGTTTTTCCTTTAAAGGGAATCCAAAAGATTTGAGCAACTCATATGCTTCATTATCTGTTTTAGCAGTAGTTGCTATTGTAACATTTAAACCTCTTACAGCTTGAATTTTATCATAATTAATTTCGGTAAATATAATTTGTTCTTTTACGCCAAAGTTATAGTTCCCTCTCCCATCAAATGATTTATATGAAAGCCCCCTAAAATCTCGTGTCCTTGGAAGCGCAATTGATATAAGTCTTTCTAAGAACTCAAACATCATATTAGATCTAAGTGTGACCTTACAACCAACAGGCCAACCCTTCCTTATCTTAAAATTTGAAATATCTTTTTTAGCTTTTGTAATTATTGGTTTTTGCCCTGTTATCAAAGTTAGTTCTTGAATAGCACTTTCTAATCCTTTAGAATTATTTTTAGCATCTCCTAAACCTATGTTGATTGATATACTTACAAGCTTAGGAACTTCCATAGTATTAGAATAATTAAAATTGTTTTTTAATTTTTGGACTATTTCTTCATCATAAGTTTTTTTTAGTGAAGGAACATAGTTCACTGGAGCAGTAGTCTTTAAATTATTTTCTTTTTTATCTTTCGCCATAGTAAAAACCTAAAGTTCTTCCTTAGTTTTAACAGAAATACGAACTTTTCTTCCGTCTTCCAATTTTTTATAACCTATCCTTGTAGCTTGATCATTATGTAAAATCATAAGATTAGATATATGCAACGGTGCTTCCCGATCGATATAGCCACCTGAAGGATTATCTTGAGTTGGTCGAACCGAACGTTTTCTAAGATTCAAACCTTCGACAATAGCTTTCATTTTTTTTGGAAAAACATCAAGTACCTTACCAGATTGACCTTTATGATTCCCACTAATAACCTTTACGACCATTCCTTTTACAATATGCATGTCAAAGAACCTCCGGAGCCATTGAAACAATTCGCATAAAACCATTTTCTCTAAGCTCTCTTGCTACGGGACCAAAAATACGAGTACCTCTTGGTTCACCTGCACTATTTAAAAGAACTGCAGCATTTTCATCGAATCTGATAAGACTTCCATCTTTCCGATTTAATTCTTTTCTAGTACGTACTATAACTGCTCTATGAACCTCACCTTTTTTAACCATACCTCCAGGAAGAGCTTTTTTAACAGTAATAACTATTTGATCTCCAATGCTAGCATATTTTCTTTTGGAGCCTCCCAAAACCTTAAAACATAAAATCTCTTTTGCCCCAGTGTTATCTGCAACTTTCAACCTTGTTTCCTGCTGTATCATCTAATTAACCTATATTAACTGATTCTTTTAAAACTTTACTTACCAGCCACCTCTTCATTTTACTGATTGGCCTAATTGATGTAATTTTTACAATATCTCCCTCAACTGCGGAAACAGCACCTAAGTGCGCAAGATAGTTTTTATATTTTTTTATTCTTTTTCGATAAATGGGGTGAGGAATTTCTCTAGTAACACGCACGCTAACCGTTTTATTCATTTTAGCACTAACAACTGTGCCAATTAAGGTTTGTTTTTTTCTGGATTCAGACATTCCTAAGCACCCTCAATTTTTCTAATTCCAATTTCATATTCTTTTAATACAGTTTTAATTTGAGCAACTTCTTTCCTAACTTTTGAAATCAATGTAAAATCCTCCAATTGTTGCATAGCTAATTGAAACCTGTAGTTTTGTAGACTTTCCATGCATTCATGAAGTTTATCATTTAATTCAGTTTGATTTAATTCTCTTAGTTCACTTCTCTTCATTAAAAAGTCCTTCGTTCAACCAATTTTGTTTTGATAGGCAACTTGTGTCCAGCGTCTCTAAATGCTCGAACTGCTTCTTCTTTAGAAACCCCATCAATCTCAAAAAGAATTCTACCAGGCTTAACTAAAGCGACCCAATGATCTAAAGAACCCTTACCTTTACCCATTCTTGTCTCTGCAGGACGAGCTGTAACAGGCTTGTCAGGAAAAATCCTTATCCACATTTTCCCTATTTTCCTCACTACACGAGATATTACGATTCTTGAAGATTCTATTTGTCGAGCTGTAACCCAACCAGGTTCAATTGCTTTTAGCCCATAACTTCCAAAACTTACAAAATTTCCTCTCATAGACATACCTCTCCGGTTACCTCTATGCACTCTTCTGAACTTAACTTTTTTTGGTTCTAACATATTTACGCCACACTTTTAACGACTAAACTGACCACTGCAAATCCATACTTTTATACCAATTATACCATACTGTGTTTGGGCCTCAGTCAAAGCATAGTCAATATCGGCTCTAAGTGTATGCAAAGGAACGCTTCCGTCTGAAAATTTTTCACTTCGCGCAATCTCAACCCCACCTAACCTTCCTGCCACATTAATTCTTATCCCTTCAGCACCCATTCGCATAGTTGATTGAATAGTTTTGTTTACAACTCGCCTGTAAGAAATTTTCTTCTTTAATTGGTGAGCTATATTTGCACCAACAAGGGCAGCATTAAGTTCGGGTCGTTTTATTTCAGAAATATTAATCTGCGCATCTTTTTTCCCTGTTAACTGCCTGAGTTCTTTTTTTAATTGATTTACTTCCTCGCCACCTCTTCCAATTACAATACCAGGCCTTGCAGTAAAAATAGTTACAGTTACCTTCTTTGAAGACCTTGCTATTTCAACTTTAGAAATTCCGGCGTTCGATAATCTATGAGATATATACTTTCTTATTTTCATATCTTCTTCTAAATCATTTGAAAAATTATTTTTGGTGGCAAACCAATTAGAGCACCAATTTTTATTTACAATAAGACGATAACCTACTGGATGTGTTTTCTGGCCCAAATTAAATCCTTTTTTCTTCGCTTTTAATAACAACTGTTAAGTGGCTCGTAGGCCTTCTCAACCTTGAAGCCCGCCCCATGGAGGCAGCCCTAAACCTTTTCATTACTGGACCACCATCAACAAATGCTTCTTTTAATTTTAAAGAACCCTGATCAACATCTGCATTTTTGTTTTTATTAAGAAGATTGGAAACCGCAGACCGAATTGTCTTTTCAATAACTTTTGCTGCTTTTTCCGTAGAAAAATGAAGATAATTTAAGGCGTCTTCAACATTCATCCCCCTCACGCTATTTAAAGTTTTCCTAACCTTAAAAGGAGATTGATGAATATACCTCGCTATAGCTTTTGATTCCATCTTACTTTTTCCTATCACCAGAATGCATTCTAAAAGTTCGAGTTGGAGAAAATTCACCTAATTTATGACCAACCATATTTTCATAAATAAACACAGGAATAAATTTATTACCATTATGGACAGCTAAAGTATGACCGACAAGATCAGGAGTAATCATAGATCTACGAGACCATGTCTTAATAACTTTTTTAATTCCATCTTTATTCATTGCTTGAATTTTCTTTAAAAGCTTATCGTCAATGAAAGGACCCTTTTTTAATGATCTAGACATTATACTATTTTCTCCGTTTTACAATCATTGAATTAGATTTTTTATTTTTCTTACGAGTTTTATATCCCTTAGTAGGCTTACCCCATGGAGTTGATGGATGCCGGCCACCCGATGATTTCCCTTCACCTCCGCCCATCGGA
>JAYPLH010000246.1:0-2781 GCA_038365355.1 Fidelibacterota bacterium | reverse complement strand
TTAAATCACTTTTTTTTGAAACAGATAAAGCTTTTATGACTGGAACTTTGAAATTATTACAAAATTCAGGTGTTTCATTTCCGTGTAGCTGAATTGCATCAAGATTTAATTCATTTATGACATCATTAATAATATTTTTACTCTCATTTACAAAAATGCCAATTTTTTTTAACCCAGAAGAACTCATGCTGATTTTTTTTGCATTTTCTATATCAACACATCTTGGGCTTTTACCGTAAAATATCATCCCAATTGCAGTTGCCCCTGCATTTTTTGCATGCAAAGCGTCTTTATAATTAGTTATACCACAGATTTTGATGTCTATCATAACTCGTTAATAATTCTTTCAAGTTTTTTTCCAGGATTTTTACTTTTCATCAAAGATGTTCCCATTAGTATAGCATCATATCCTAGTTGTTCAACAATTTTTATCCTTTTGGAACTTTTAAAACCACTTTCTGCAACTTTAAGCGAATCTTTAGGTAGTTTTGGAAAAAATCTTTCAAATCTAGAAAAATCAAGTTCCATTTTTTTTAAATTTCTACAATTCACGCCTACAATTGTAGGACTAAGCTCGTTAATAGCTAAAAGGTTTTTTCTATCGTGAATTTCTACTAATGTTTCCAATTTCTCATTTAATCCAAGGTTATAAAGGTCTGCCAAATCATTATAGTTCAAGGCTTCAGCAATTAATAAGAAAGCGTCAGAGCCATGGCTCATTCCTTGTAAAATTTGTTTTTTACTTATGATAAAATCTTTTTGCATAACAGGAATGTTCACTGCATTTTTAATATCCTTTAAAAATTTAATATCACCATTAAAAAATCGTCTATCAGTTAGAACAGAAATAGCTGCAGCGCCAGCATTTTCATAATCTTTAGCAATTTGAATATGTTCACCCTTTTTAAGAATTATCCCCTCACTTGGTGATGCAAATTTTATTTCTGCAATTATAGATATTTTGTCTCCTTTTAAAGCTTTTTTTAAACTGAGTCTTTTAAAGTTGGAGCTTTCTAAATGTACTTCAGGAATTTTCTCAATTTCTGTTTTTTTATGATTCAAAATCTTATCTAAAATATTCACTTTTGAATACCTTTCAATACCTTCAAAGCCGATAACGAATCGACTGATTCTTCCGCTAAAGAATAACCTTCTTTTAAAGACGTTGCTTTACCTCCAACCATGATTCCTGCAGCGGCATTCAGCAAAACTATATCTCTGTTAGGACCTTTTTTTCCATTTAAAATATCCAAAATAATTTTTGCATTAATATCTGAAGTACCTCCCTGTAAATCTTCATGTTTGGACAATGAAATTCCTATAGACTTTGGATCAAATTTTAAATTGATAATTTTACTATCATTTAAAAAATAAGAAATATTAGAATCGCAAGTTGTAGTAAGCTCATCAAGGCCATCGTCTCCGTTAAAAACCATAACATTCTTTGAACCTAAATTTTTTAAAACTTGTGTTTGAATTTTAGTCAATGATGGTTCAAAAACTCCCATTGCTTGATTTTTAACATTTGCAGGATTGCATAATGGACCTAAAATATTGAAAACTGTTTTAATTTTTAATTTACTTCTAACATTCATAGCATTTTTTACAGCTGGATGAAAATTTGGAGCAAACATGAAGCATATATTATTTTTTTCCAAACTTCGAATGCAATTTTCATTTGATTTATTTATATCAACGTTCAATGCTTCGAGAACATCAGCTGAACCTGATTTTGATGTCATAGATCTATTACCGTGTTTAGCTACCTTTATTCCTGCTCCAGCCACAACAATTGAGGATGCAGTTGAAATATTAAATGTCCCAGAATAATCTCCGCCTGTACCACACATATCAATAGCAGGAAAATTAAGATCTAATTCAATCATAGTATGTCGCATAGCTTTTGCAAAACCAGTTATTTCATCAACTGTTTCTCCTTTTGACCTTAAACCAACTAATAAAGCTGCAATTTGAACGTCATCTAGATTTCCTTTCATTAATTCCAGCATAATTTCAAAAGCTTCATTCTCGTTGAGGTTTTCTTTTTTTACAACTTTTTTTATTGATTCAATCATCTATATTTCCAAAAAATTTTTAATTATGACTTTACCATCTTTTGTAGCAATAGATTCAGGGTGAAATTGAACTCCATAAAGATTTGAAGTCTTGTGTTTAAGTCCCATGATTGTTTTATTATCAGTTTCAGCAATTACTTCTAAGCAAGTAGGTAAAGAGGCTTTATCAACAATTAGCGAATGATATCTAGTGGCATTAAAGCTATCATTTATACCTTTAAATAATTTTGAACCAAAATGATTAACATTTGAGACTTTACCATGCATAATTTTTTTCGCTTGAACTATTTCACCACCAAAAGCATATCCAATTGCCTGATGTCCTAGACAAACACCTAATATTGGAACTTTTTGATAAAAATGTTGAATCACTTCAACAATATTTCCTGCGTTTTCAGGTTTCCCCGGCCCAGGAGAAATAACTATATGGGAAGGATTAATTTCTTTAACATTTTTTAAGGACGTTTCATCATTTCTTTTGGTAACAATATCTTTTTTTATATCACCAATATATTGCACAAGATTATAAGTAAAGCTATCGTAGTTATCGATAACAAGTATCATTTTATCAATCCATTTTCAGCAAGATCAATTGCAGCATTCATGACTTTTGCTTTATTTACAGTTTCATCATACTCTTTTGATGGAATCGAATCATAAACAATACCAGCTCCAGCTTGAAAGTATGCAATTTCGTTTTTTAAAA
>JAYPLH010000245.1:0-2843 GCA_038365355.1 Fidelibacterota bacterium | reverse complement strand
ATATAAAGTCTGGTAAAGGAGAATGGGAGGGTAGGCATTTTGATAGTGGAACAGTGTACGGAGTCTTTAAAGATAATTCTATAATAATCGAAAATTTTCATTTTCAATCAGATAAAGATTTTTTACAGCTATCAGGCAGTTTTGATGGAGTTAGTGATTATAAAATTGATAGAGTCCAACTAGCTCACAAAAATAATTATTTAGTAAATGCTAAACCTATATTTTTTGAATTAAAGGATTCTAATTTAAAAGTAAGACCTTTTGAATTTCATATTAATGATGGCCTTATGGAAGGTGTAATAATAAAAAATCAGAATCTTGAGGGGACATTTAAGATGTCCAATTTTGATGCTGAAGTGCTCACACAGTTTATCGAAGACGAACGATTGAAAATGACAGGCATTGTTTTTGGGGAAATTTTAATAGAAACCAATAATGAAAATTTTGATATAGATGTTGATCTATCGTTCAAAAATGGAGTCTACATGGAAGAGCCTTTTGATGAAATGGTTATTTCAGGTTTATACAAAAACGGAATATTGCATTTAGACGATCTATCTTTTACTAAGGAAAAATCGACAGGATTGCATATTGATGGCATAGTTCCCTTAAAAAATAATGGTGATCGAGTAGGTATATCTATGCAATCTAGTTTTTCAAATTTATCTTTGAAGTTTTTGCACCGATTTCTCCCAGGATTTTTTAACATTAGTGGTCTAGCTACTGGAAATATAAACCTTAATGGAACAAATGAAGAAACTCACTTTTCTTATGATGTCAAAATAGATAAGCCGGAATTTGATTTAGTTAAAATGCAAAAGCTATTTAGTAAAGGATATTATAATGGTAAAAATCTTTTTATTGAAGCAGCACAAGCTAAAAACGGTAATGGTTATTTGCATGCTTCTGGAAAGATACCGTATGATTTAAATATAGGATCTAGTACTTTTGGAAAATATTTTGAGAATGACTCCCTCAATCTAAAGACTGAAGCCAAACTTAGTAATTTACCTTTTCTTTCACCCTATATTAATGAATTAGATTCTGCAGAGGGAAATTATGAAATTATGCTAAATGTAAAAGGTCCTATCGGAAACTTAACAAGGGATGGATATATTTTGATTCAAGATGGTATTTTGCATACACAGCTATTAAACGATCCTATCAAATTCATAAATGGAGAAGCTCAATTGGTAAATAATAAATTGAGAATAAAAAATCTAAGTGCTGATCTAAATATTGAAAATGTAGAAAATGTTGATAGGGAAAATCCCAATACACATATTTTAGGTGAAATAAATTTGAGTAAATTTTTCAATCCGCATTATAATTTAAAATTAAAATCGAAAAATGCTTCCTTCAAATTACTTTTTTTGGACATTCATGGTGAGACTGATTTAGATCTTTCGATTTTTGGAAGGGATACAGTTTATGTTTCAGGAAAAATTGAACCAGATGCAGTTAATGTTTTCTATGAATTTGCGACAGAAGATATCGGAACTGCTATTGTTGAAGATCAGAATATGGTAATGTCCTACAATCTCAACATCCCATTTCGTAATAAAGCTTTTTTTCAAAATTCACAAATTGATGCTGAAATTACCGGAGAATTGAATCTTTCACAAATTGGATATCAAGAGGTTGATTTTGGAGGTCAAATTATTGTTGAGGATGGAAGTGCATTTACTCACAAAGATAATTTTGAAAACTTAAATGGGATGGTCACTTTTGATAATAAGGGTTTTAACCCTTTGATAAACTTAAGTGCCTATACAATGATTGATAATGAAAAAATTGAATTAAGAATGGTTGGTGGCATTGACGAGCCTGAAATTATTTTAGAGTCCGCAAGTGGTTTTTCTGAAAGCGATATTTTAGAATTGTTAACTTGGGGTAAACGATTTGAAGACCAGGAAGGTACCTCAACTGGATTCGGGAATCAAACCGTTTCGTTTCTTGGAGCTCTTCTAGAGACTCAATTAGAAAAAAATATAAGGGAATCCAACATAGGAATGATAAATTATTTTGATGATATTAATATTTCAGGAGCAGCTGGACTGTTACAAGGATCAAGTGAAGATTTTGAACTTGCAGCAAAAAAACAAATAGGTGATAAAACATTCTTAAACTTATCTTATAAAAGATCATTCTCACTTAATGACCAATCTCAATTAGGTGTTGAATATAAATTAAATCGTCATTTTTCTGTAGTAGCTAATGTAGGAAAAGATGGAAACTATAATGTAAAATATCGTTATAAATACGCATATTAATTGATGCACAGATTCAAAATAATTAGTGCTTGCATATTTGCATGTATTTTTTGTCTTTTTGGAAATAATGAAAAGATAATAATAAATAAGCTAAACCTTATAGGTAATAAGAATGTATCTCTAAATGAAATCCTATTTATTGTTCGTCAAAGGCCTCCAACTTTTTTTTATAGACAACCGGAGTTTAATTCTAGGTTATTAAAACTTGATGCCCTTACATTAAAAAATTATTATCATTCAAAAGGATTTTTAGATGTTAAAATTCAAGAATCTCATAAAATTACTGATTCAAAAGCTGACATTGTTTTTGAAATTGATGAAGGTATAAGGTATTATTTAAATGACTTAAAAATTAACGGTAATAAGTCCATCTCTGATGATAGAATTAGTGAACTATTAGGTTTGTCAAAAGGAGAACCATACAACCCGGTTGGCATTAACGATAATCTTTATTTATTGGAAAATGAATACTACAATTTAGGCAAATTGTTTTTTACGGTAGAAATAAAAGACTTGGTTACAGATTCAGTTTCTGTAGTTGTAAATATAGAGGAAAAAAAAGATGTATAC
>JAYPLH010000244.1:0-2850 GCA_038365355.1 Fidelibacterota bacterium | reverse complement strand
CTTTAGAAGTAGAATTTTTAGCAACTACTTTTTTAGGCTTTTGAATTTTTGCCTTTCTTGAGGAGTTTGAATTATTAGAACCAGATGACTTACTTGCTTGATCAACAATCATGATTGCAACTGAAATTCCTAATCCAATTAAAAGATTTCTAAGTCTAGGGGTCATGTCGACCATTAATTTAAACTAAAACAATGTTTAACTGACGTAAAATATTTTAAAAATTGAAACTAATTAAATGAAAAAAATTGAGAAGTAGCTATAGGTTATTTAACCTTTCTTGTAAAATAGAAATTGCAAGATTCTCATCTATGTCTTTTCCTGTCTTTTCTTTAATATGCTTTATTATCTTCACAATATCAATCAAACTCGCTGCGCCTGTAGTTTGGATTGCCTCATTAATAATATCTTTATCAGTAAGGTTTGAGTTAATTAAATTTGTGGAGTTTGAATTAACTAAGTTATTAATACTCACATTTGTACTTATGTTATTAGAACTGTTTTTAGTATATACATAAGATATAAATGATATTTTTTGTTCACCTTCAAGGTATTGGTTTTGAGATATCTGAATATTTCCAATTGTTAAATAGTAATTTGAGAATGCCAACTGGTCCAAAAAATTACCAAAATCTATGAAATTTCCTCTAAGCTCGACATCTATAGGGTATTTTTCTACGATGATTGATTGTTGATTTTCTGGATCAACTATTTGCTTTTCATCGAGTGGCGCAAGGGATGGGTTGAAATTATCAACCGCTAATTTATTTTTTTCCATTAGACTAAACAGCATTTTAGTAACATTATCAAACTGGCCATCTGTTGGTATTTTATTAATAAGATTTGACAAATCAGTTTTTAGTTCTTGCCACTCCTTCTCAATAGCAGGAAATTTATTTTGTATCTGGTTATATTTATTTTTTTCATTCTTTAAGCGGTTGTAATCCGAGCTCATTTTGCTTAAAGATCTATTTAGCTCATTAAAGTAAGCAAAGTACCAACCTGCACACGATAATAAAACTAATGCGATCGTTCCAATGAAAAGATTTCTTTGTTTATCCATTACTTTCTATAATTCACATTTTAGTTCAAATGTCATATTATCTATATCCATACCGCTCGTAGTCTTCTTGTTTATTACATCAATTTTTTTGAATAGTCCAGAATTCTCAACTTGTGTAATGAAATTAGAAAAATATCTTTCTTTAAGAGCGGGGTTCGCTGTGATTGCACCCGTGACGCGGGCAAAATCTTTTTCTTCATCAACAATTGTTATAACTTTTTCTAATGAATTCCCAACATGAATCCAATCTCCACGCTCCCAACCTTTTTGAAAAGATATTAAATCTAAGGTTATTTCTTTAGGCGTGTTATAGCTGAAAAATCGCATTATACTTATGGATAAGTTTGAAAGTTTTGATTCTTTAAGTAAAACATCCAGTTGTGCGACAATTGTATTTTTTTCAGATGAAACTTTTTCATATTTAGTTTTTATAGGTGCGACGTTGGCAGCTTGAGTCTTCATTGAATTTAATTTAGTTTTCATTTCTTCATGATTTATACTCGTCCATCCAGATAGAGAAATAACACCTAATAAAATTGCAGCAGCAGCAGGAATACTAAATTTATTACCAATCCTAAATTTTTCAGCCTCTTTAAACATTTCAGGCAATAAGTTTATTGATTTATCAATGTTTAACGCAGCGCCAACAGCAGTAGTCATTGCTGTTTTTGAAATTTCAAAATTTTCTCTCTCTTCCTCATCGGGGAAAAAAGCTACGTTCTTGAAAGGATCTAAAAATTGCACTTTTGCATCCAGTTGTGTTTCAAGGTATTCATCGAGAAATAATACTTCTTCAGCACAGCCGCTTAGAAAAATTTCTGAAACATTATCAACAGGAAATGATTGAGCCATGCTATTTAATGCTCTCTCCAACTCTTGGTCCCAACTTTCTATAACTGGTCTTATTGCATCATCTTGAGGTTTAGCCTGTTTATTTGTAGAATTATCTTTTAATTCTGATTTTAAAATTGAAGGGGGGACTCTACAATAATCTCTTTTATCCCATTTTGTCTTTGATGCTGATGACCTATACTTCCATGCATCAGTAAGGTTTTGAATTCCAAGATCTAAAGGGACTATGGCATCTGGATACCCTTGATTATAACCAAGTAAAAAGCTTTCAATTTCACCAATATGGATGATAAGTATAATATCATGTTTTTTGCCGGAATAATTCCATTTAAATGCATTTAATACTGTTTGAGCAGCTGGGGGCCATAATCTAATGTCCCATTTTTTATCTGATAATGTTTGAGCAGGTGAGTCCATATAATCAGCATTAGCCACTCCAATGATATTTTTTCCTTGCTCTAATTCTATTGAATCAAAAATTATATCATCTGAGTTAAAAGGAAGATTTTTCTTAGCATCATATTCAATAATCATTTTTCGTTCTTTTTTATTTTCTGGAGGAACGAGCACCGTTTTTAATAAGCTTGCTGTATTGTTAATTGTAAATGATATTGGAACTCCAGATTGGAGTTTTTTAATTATTCCATTTGGAATTTTATTTTTTTTCTTTTCAAGTTTTGATAATAGTTGATCATAAGCTTTTCCCATAGCTACTGAAAAACCAGTAGGATTTCTTTTTGCGTCTAATTTTGCTTTTGTGGCAGAAAATATATCGGCACCTATAATAGATTTAATTCCACCTTTGTCTTGAATCAAAGCTGTGTAGATATGTCCTTGATCCATAGCCACTCCAAGAAGCAATTTCTCTTTTTTTAGTGAGGGAGAAACGATGTTTGTAGGATAAGTACCAATATTTTTTTTGAGCCTTGATTTTCTT
>JAYPLH010000023.1:3746-16694 GCA_038365355.1 Fidelibacterota bacterium | reverse complement strand
CCATGATAGATATCAAGAGAATAAGACATGGTTTGAAATGTGTAAAATGATATTCCAACGGGAAGAATTACATTTAATGTCCATGTACTTTTTTGTTCATAACCGATAGCACCGAGTAAATCAATCCATGAATCAATAAAGAAGTTGAAATACTTGAAGAAGCCTAACAACCCGATATTGAAAAGTATACTAATCCATAAATAGGACTTCTTTATCTTTTTATCATCACTATCATAAATTTTTAATCCTACAAAGTAGTCCACAATAGTAGACAAAAAGATTAAAGATAAAAATCTGTAATCCCACCAACCATAAAAAACATAGCTACTTATTAGAAGCAATGAGTTTTGGACTCTAAGGTTTTTTTGAAATACAAACCAATAAAATAAAAAAACTGTAGGCAGAAATATTAAATATTCTAAAGAGTTGAATAACATTAATAGAATTTAAAAGTTGTTATCCAAACTTAAATTATTAATTTTGTTCAAAAGGTGTAAGCACCCTTTTCCAGATACCTATATCCTCTATCAAGCGGGTGTGCCACCCTTTTTCGGTTGAAATTCAAGATTGAAATGTGTATCCCACATTGGAATTCGAATGATAAGGAATGATTATAAATGAAGTTCAAAACTCTTTTTACAAATCAATTCAATGAAATGATATAAACAATCAAGGTCAACTATTAACAGTAGGAATCTATCTTTATTAAATAGAAGCAGGAGATTTCAGGCAAACTAAAAAATGATATTGTTGAAATAGAATTACTTTTGCGCATTAAGCCTCACATTTGTAAACATGTGATTTTAAAATATAGTGTTTAATTATTATGTTTTTTGAAATCTAAATGAAATAAATATTCTCCCCAACTTCCTTTAATTAATTTTTTTGATATTAAATTATTTTTGAATTTCAAATCTAAATCGTATGAGAATATGTAATGAGAAGTATTGATTTTGGCATGTTTGTTTTTTGCTGTTCTATCAAACTCTAAAAAATATCCTCTTTTAGAAATTCTGCATATTTCATTAAAAATTATTTCGAAATTTTTATGAGGAATGTGTTCCCAAATTGAATATCCTATTGATAAATCAAAAAAGTTATCCTGAAAATTAAATTTTGTGCTATCCGAAACAAAAAGATTAACATTATCAGAAGATAGATATTTTTTTGCATATTCAATTTGTGTACTACTTATATCAGATCCGTAAAGTTCAATATTAGGAAACTCCTTCCTTATACTTTTTAAATATCTTCCATAACCACATCCAATATCTAAAATTCTTTTTGGTTTATAAACCCTTATGAAATCTAAAAACTGATTTTCATTCCTACTTTTAGATGTATGGAAAGATTTAAAATATTTTTCACCACCATTCTTTTCCCAATAAAAATGAGGATCAAAAGTAAATTTTTGGTAATACCAAATGATTTTTTGTTTTAAACGGTGTAACTTGTTTTTGATCATAAAAAATTTAATAAAAAGATTATCATTCATTTTTAAAAATTAAAAGTTTGTTTTAAAAATATGATTAAATGTGTATAAAATGTCTTTTATATAATTAATCTTTTATTGAATCTTATTATATATCCATAATCCTCATTAATTTATTTTTATTATATTTTTTCTTTTTTTTATTCAGATTATATGATTCTAACTTGATTGTGTAGGTAAGGAAAGGAACACATTTTGATTTGTTATTATTATAAAAATTACTATAAATAAAACTTCTATGTTGGCGGATTTTTTTGCTTATGCAAACTCTTAATCCTCAAAAACATTTGAAAAGAAAGTTCAAATTTTTTTTATTTAAGGAAAGAAGTTAATTTATAATATGAAGATTTTACTGTTTTCCAAAAAAAAAATTGTGCTTCTTAAAATCATTATATTTTTATCAGCGTGTTTAAATAAATCTATATCTGTCAATCCTAATGAAATTAAAAACTACAATCAAATAAGAATCGGTTTTGGATCTTGTTTGAAACAAGACAAGGCAATGCCAATTTTTGATGCAATAAAAAAAGATAATCTTGATCTATTTTTAATGATTGGAGATAATGTCTATGGAGATAGCGAAAAAGAAGATCTTGAGGAATTAAAATTAGCGTATAAAAACCAAAAGCAGAATTTTGAAATGATGAATCTAGATTTTCCCTTCCAGGCTATCTGGGATGATCATGACTATGGAATGAATGATGCAGGAGTTGATTATCCTTATAAAAAGCAATCAAAAGAACTATTTTTAAGTTTTTGGAACGTGCCATTTGATGACATTAGAAGAACCCGAGAAGGTTTATATTTTGATTTAATGTATAAAATTAATAGCAAAAATCTTCAGATACTATTTCTTGATACAAGAACCTTTCGGGATAGTTTAATGCTCAGTGATGATGTTGGAGTTCCAGGAAAAGAAAGATATATGCCTAATCCAGATAGCTCATTAACAATCCTTGGAACTAATCAATGGAATTGGTTAAGAAAAAAAATTAGTCAAAAGGTTGATTTTAGAATAATCGTTTCATCTATCCAATTTTTACCTATCGGTCATGGGTGGGAATCATGGAATAATTTTCCACATGAAAGAAAAAAATTGATAAAAATGATTGATAAAGCAGACTTAAATCAAATTTTATTTATTTCAGGTGATAGACATAGAGGTGGGATCTATAAATTAAAAACAGATAAAGATAAAGTAATCTCAGAGGTCACTTCTAGTAGTTTAAATGCATCTTTTCCTAATAAGGAGGAGTATGGACCTTTAAGAATAGGAGAGACATTTATTGAAGAAAATTACGGTCTAATTTATTTTGACAGTGAAAATAATAATATGTTTGTGGATTTAAAAAACGTTAACGGAGAAGTCGTAAGAAACATAACAATCAGTAATGAATAATCGTGTTATCATTTTGTTAACAGCCTTTTTTGCATTGACTTTTTTCTTTCAATTTATTTTTAATGAAAATAGTGACGGTTATCTTTATACCGAGCTCCAAGAAAGTCATATGCGGGAAGCAAAATATAAAAGAGATGATAATTTTTGGATGGTAAGAAAAACAGAAGAACCATTAAACGGGTTGGTATATGATTTTTCAGAAAATGGGAAAAGAATTGAATTTGGGTATTTAGTTAATGGATACCAAGATGGGACTTGGAAATTCTTTCATGAAAACGGAAAACCTAGCATGGAGAATATTTACAAAAATGGAAAATTTATCGAAACAACCCAAAGATGGGATAGTGATGGTAAGCTTTTAGAAAATGATTAATACTATATGAAATTTTTACTATGATTAGTGATTACGATAAAAGATACAATAGAGTTTCCAAACTGAAAAAATCGAAATGGACATCATTAAGAAAACTCAATGGATGGAAGCATTACGAAGTTATCAATATCGATAAAAAGAGTAATAAAATTGAATTGTTTGCTGTTTGCGAAAAAGAAAAACGTGTATTTATTAAAAAGGAAGACTTGAAAAATAAAAGCCTTTGGGCAAGAGGATGGGATTCTAAAATGAATAAAGATAATAGATCCAGTTTGATGGATAAGCTTGTAGATGGTACTATATCAAGAGGTCAAGCAGTCAGAGAAGTTCGTCAAATTACCAGAAGAAAAGCAGAACAACGATTGTTAGATAATTCTAATGAGAAAGAAGAATTGCTATAATTGTAAAAAAGAGTTTAATGTAATGTATCGAGTACAGTATGACTCTTCAAATAAGTGGGTATTTATATGTAAAGTTTGTCTGGAAAAATTAAAACCTAATAACCCTCATTATAGATATGGAGGCACCTGGAAAAAATAAAACTATTCTCTGATCATCCACATTCCCCTTAAAGTATCTGAAAAGAAAGTCCTAAGTTTTTTGTCAGCAGTACAAGGATCAAATTATATTGAATAGACTTTTGAAGGAGAGCTTCTGCCTTTCAATTTTATTTCTCCACTAAGAGACGCATTTTCATGTAAATCTTTTTTCAGATTAATATATATTTCATGACTAAAACAAATATCAGTCCCAAATTCTTTATTTGCTTTTTCTAATCTGGAAGCAATATTTACTACATCTCCAATGGTACTATATTGCAACATTCTGTCGCTTCCAATGTTGCCTGCAATCACACTTCCGCTATGAATACCAGTTCTAGCTGTCACCTTTTCTATCCCGTGATTTTTCCAAAAACGAGAAAATTCTGACTTTTCCCATTCTTTGTTTAAACTTTTAAGAGCTTCATTCATTTCAAGAGCGCACTTAACAGCCTTAAGCTCGTGATCATCAACATCATCGGGAGCACCAAAAACAATCATAATTGAATCACCAATATAATTTAAAATATGTCCACCATGCTTTTCTATTACATCATGCATTTTACTAAAATATTGATTCAAAAGTTTTACTGCGACCTTGGGAGACATATTTTCAATAATAGTAGAGTATGAAGAAATATCAGTAAATGCCACACTAACCCATTTAATCTGTCCCGAAAGTTTTCCTTTCTCAGATAGAATTTGATTAGATAATGTTTCACCAAAATATCTTTTCAATGTCTCGTACATCAGAAGTCTAGTATCTTCTATTGTTACATTTTTACTATAATCATTTCTAGTTGATATTTCACTTCTCCATTTATCGTATACAAGAAAAATAAATATAACAATATAGAAAAGATACATTTGTGGTTCCATTTTTGAGTGCTCTAGCAAAAGCATTGCAGATAAAAAGCAAACAAAAGCTGTAGGTGTAGCCCATAAAAATGAGATTGGTAGTATTTTTAAAATAATAATAGTTATAAGAAAAGGAAATGCAGGTAAATCATAATCCAACCTATAGATATCAGCGTTTAGATATGAATTAAGGGGTACCATAAAGCTTAGGTAGATTGAGAAAAATCTTTCGAAGTACCTTCTTCTAAAGTTATCTGTAGCTTTTAATAAAACTGCTGCGCCTACAAAGCCAAAAATAAACCCTGCCAGGTTTGAATTACTTGTTCTTTCTAAAAATTCGGCTCCAATGGAGCCTCCGAGTATTACTAGAATAAAATATAACCCAATTTTGACAGATTTAGATTTTGATTTCCAATCAAACTCAAGGAACTTTTCTTCAACCTCTGGGTTTTCAAACTTGCAAGATAATTTATTTATTTCATTCATTATGATTAAAACTAATATATATCAAATAAATTATACGTGATCCGATATTTCAGAGTAGTATTATTTTCAAAAAATCGTAAAATATCTATTGTATTCATCTTATGTGTTATTTTGATGTAAGTCAGTATTCTCAGCAATGTATTAAAAAGAAGAAAACCATCAGTTCATATTCATTGCTGTTTGGGTCCAATACCATAAAACTCTACCAAAAAAATGTTATACTTTATGTAATGGGTTAGATCTGTCAAAAAGAATATTGCTACTCTGCTGTAATCAGTTTAAATAATATTATCTCCTAATAAATCTTAAGAAAAAATCATAATTTTATATCATGTTTTGTACAAATTAATCTTTAAGAGCACTTATGAATACACCTAAATCTTTTTTTTCTTGGATCGGTCGGTTTCTAGCAAAAACAAGAATCGTTATGTTGAATTTCGGAACGGCCATCATTTTAATCTTTTTTATAATTATAATTATTAGAGCGCTAACGTCCTTTGGACCTGATATAAAAGATCCAAAAGGCAGAGTACTTTTAATTAATCCTAAAGGAACTGTGGTTGATCAAGAAGTCTTCAATTATGATTTTTTGACTAACCTTGGCACAAACTTTCCAGTGGATCAAATTCAAACTAGAGATCTTATTAAATTAATAAGAGCGGTAGCTGAAGATGTAGATATTCCAGCTGTTTTTATTGATTTCTCATCTACAGACTTTGCTGGACCAACCACAGCTATTAATATTGCAAAAGAATTAAAAGCGCTTCGTGATTCTGGTAAAAGAGTAATTGCTTTTAACGATCGTTTGTCTACCACCTCTTATCTCATGGCATCTCAAGCATCTGAAGTATGGATTCATCCTGTTGGAAGTGTCAGCATTCGAGGTCTTGGGGGAATGCGCTCCTATAAAAAAGATCTTTATGATAATCTAAAAATTAATATTACCAATTATTCTCAAGGAGATTTTAAATCCGCAATTGAGCCAAACACAAGAACCGACATGTCCGAAAATGACAGGATGCAAAGAGAAGCCTTGCTTAATCCTATCTGGAACGAAATAAAATTTCTCATGGCGGAAGGACGTGGAATTAAATCAGATGATATCCAATCTTTTGCAGATAACTACATTGGATTTTTTGGTGAAGCTGAAATAGGAAATATTGCGTATGCTGAGTCAAATAATATTATTGATGGTACAAAATCATTTCCAGAATTTCGTCAATATATGATTCAAGAATTTGGGCTAAATGAAGAAGTTGAAACAGAAACCTATAAAACTATTTCTTTTATCGATTATGCAAAGCAAATAGATAAGGATTTTTCTAATAGTGATAATCAAATAGCTGTAATCACTGCTGAAGGTGCGATTATGAAGGGAGATATTTCTCAAGGTGTTGCTGGCGCAAATGGGATAGTAAAACAAATTAGGTCAGCACATGAGAACAAAAATACAAAAGCTATTGTTTTTAGAATTAATAGTCCTGGTGGATCTGTAATTGCTAGTGAAATGATTAGAGATGAATTATTTGTTGCCAAAAGAAAAGGTATCAATGTGATCGTATCTATGGGTGACTACGCTGCATCTGGTGGGGTATATATTTCTACTCCAGCTGATTATATATTTGCTGAACCAACAACCATTACGGGTTCTATAGGTGTGGCAATTGCTATACCAACATTGGAAAATGTAATGGATTACATTGGAGTAAATTTTGATGGTGTAGTTACTTCTAAGCATGGTGGCTGGGATCCGACTAAAGCAATTCATGATGATTTGGATAAAATTTTTTCGAGCTGGGGTGCCGATATATACGATCGATTTATTGACTTTGTAGCTGAGTCAAGATCTCAATCATATGAAAAAATTAAAGAGATTGCAGGGGGAAGGGTCTGGGTCGCAACCAGCGCAAAAAAAATAGGCTTGATAGATGAGATTGGAGGAATTGATGATGCGATTACATATGCAGCCAACATGGCAGAATTAGAAGGCTATAAAGTTAAATATTATGGCAAAGAACTCTCCCCTGAGGAAATGATCATCAAAAGATTAATTGAAAATTCTGATTCGTCTCCTGATAAGCCTAAAGTTTTATTAGCGCTCAATGGTCTAGTAAGACTGTATGAAACACTAACTAGTATTCAGGAGCCAAAAGCATTACTTACTTGTAAGGATTGTTTAGTGGATCTCGATTAGTTCATTACATAAAATGATTAAATATTTAACAGCCATACTAATCCTTGGACCAGTTTGCTCAAATGTAGATGAAGATTGTATAGATGAATCGGAAATATCTGATGATACATATTGTTTGGAAATCTATGATCCTGTTTGTGGTTGTAATACAGAAACCTATTCCAACGATTGTTATGCTGAAAAGGCAGGTGTCACTGAATGGACTGAAGGTGAGTGTGAATGAAAAAAACTAAAATCAAGCCACACTTTCGTATGGTTTTTTGTTTGTGTGATGACAGTTAGATTTAGTAATGATTAGGTATATATCATTATTGCTATTCATTGGTTTGGCTTGGGCGAAAATGTTTGACAACAAAGCTATTTCCATTGGTATTGGCGATAGTGAGACTGGCATTAGCTTGTTTGGTTTGAGCTTATCAAAAAATTTCAATGAAAAGCATGCATTATTTTTGGGAGCAGGAACATTTGCTCTCGTTAATCCTATTTGTATAGGCTTAAAACAATATAATAAAAAAACTGAAAACCAATCCTCGTATTCGTTTTTTTCAATTCAGTATACTATATCACGAAAAAACCATATAGTTCCAACTTTAGGAATTGTATCAGAGAGGATATTGAAAGATAATTCAAAAAAAATCAAATTAGGACTTATGGTTTTTCATGCTCCTAAAGGGTTTGGTGCAGGACCGATATTACGGTTTGAACGAAATTTTTAAACTGTACATCCATACCCACTTTATAATATACCAAAACAAAGTCCATATGCTTTAAGAGTGCATTTGTTTTAGGTTAATTAAATTCCAACTATTGGAAAGATTCTGAATATTTTATTTAGCATTGATACTTTGTTATCATTTTAAAATGAACAAGTATCAAGATACAAAATTAGTTTGAAGTTGAGAGCTCTCACTGTTCATTTATGTATGGTTTTTTATTTGTTGGATGATGATTAAAATTCGATGTGAAAAGGCGAACATTTATTAAGAACGGAATTTTAGGCACAATTGGTACAGCAATTATTCCTGGCTCCATATTACCCGGTAGGGATTGTACTACTACTCAATCTGATATATTGGGTCCATATTGGTCACATAATCATCCTAGAAGAACTATTTTGGCCAACTCTGAAGAGCCTGGAACTCGAATTTTTATTTCTGGAGTCGTAACAGCGGATGATTGTGAGACTCCAATTCAAAATGCATTAGTAGATATATGGCATGCAAATGATAACGGTTGTTATTCTGTTTTTCAAGAATGCCAGTCTGGAAATTCTAATAATGACCCATATAATTTGAGAGGTATCATTTCTACTGATCAAAATGGATATTATGGTTTTGAATCAATATTTCCAGGATATTATGCAGGGAGGCCAAGACATTTTCATTATAAAATTACTAGTCCTTCTGGTTTAGAATTAATTACTCAATGCTATTTCGAAGTTGATCCATTAATTGATGGAGATTGGGAACAGAATCATCCCGGCTTAGTAATTCCATTGGAAGAAACAGAAAATGGTTTAGTTGGTGAATTTAATATTGTTTTGAATGAAGAAGTTTCTGTAGTAAGCGTAGATAGCAAACCTTTTTCTTCACCAAAAAGGTTTGCACTTGACATAGTATACCCGAATCCATTTAATAATTCAATTAACATTGATTTTACAATAAATAATTTTGGATATGTGGATATTGGTATTTACGATATAACAGGTAAATGGGTGTCAAACCTTGTTGGGAAAAAGATGCATAGAGGAAAATACAATATAGTTTGGAAAGGAGATAATATGTTAGGTAAAACAGTTCCGTCAGGTACCTATTTAGTAATGATGAAATTTGGAGATTCAATTCAAACTAGAAAAATAAAATTAATCAAATAATACATTTTTTATGATCACTAATTTATTTCTGTGGAGTTTTTAGGAAGTTTCAATTTTCTAAATATATTATTCAACTACAGACTTTGTTGATCTCAGGAGTTCAAAATTCCCTAACCCAACCCTGATTATTCACCTTCTTCCCTTTAAAAAGAGACTATTATTTTTTGTTTATGGAAAAGTATATAGATATTTACCATCATTAATGTGCAATGATATAGTAAGAAGTCCTATAAATTAATAAGAGGTAAAGTGGTATAGTGAACACTAATTACACAAACTGTATAATTGATTTTTTGTTACCAATTACTTTTAATGTATCTATTTATCAAGCGAATTACTGATTGAATTTTTTAAGCAATGTAAAATCTTTAGAAGAATCTTTAACTTGATAATACATTTCGGCTTGTGCCAAATTATCTTTGAATCGATTTTCAAAAATTATATAGATTGGATATGAATTTAAATTACCAATTTTCTGTATATCTTCTTTTTTAAGGTGAAAAACGTACGGAGGCTTATTGTTAAACTTTTTCTTTAACAAAACCAAAAAAGGATAATCCCAACTATCCCCACCTAAATGTAAAGCAATAGAATCTTTTTTTGAAACTTCTGTTTTATCAAATCCATTTATAATTTTTTTATATTGTTCATAGAGTTCTGGTCTGTTGTTGAAATAACCTTCAATTCTGTCCTGAAATAAAATACTTTTATTATAATGAGCTAAAAGTGGTCTGGATTCATTATAGAGAAGATAAGGAAATGTTCCTGTCAGCATAAAAACTAAAATAATGTAAAAAGTTATTTTTAGTTTCTTTATGTCGAGAATAAAATTTAGAGCAACCATAAGAAAAGGAATAGTTATTACAAATAAGGGAATTATTTTGCCTGTCCAAGGTTGCCATTTAAGTAAAAAACAATAGAGGACAATTGATATTAAAGCGATAAAAAGAGATTTTAATTGTATCCTTTTGATCTGCTTAATGAAAGTTATTCCAATAATAAATATAATTATAAATACAAGAGTATGAATAAGATTTCCTGCTGTATCTTCTCCTAAGGAGAAAAATGGAGGCCTAAAGTCGCGGTCTAGAAAACTAGTTTTGGGATCATTTATATTGTCACCTAAAAGAATTTTAACGATACGATATATATACCAATTTATTATGTTTATATTAGTTCCAAGCTGGTATGCAATATGTCGAATTAAATTTGAAAACATTACACCAAAAGAGAATAATTCATTTGTTAACGAAGGTAAAGTATTTAATCCAAGCATATCATCATATTTAAGAATATTTCTTAAATAATGTGGAAGGTTTATTAAAAAACCAATAGAAAAAATAATTCCGTACCTGGAAATTATTTTTTTTATATCCCAAATTTTAAATGTAATTAAATATGTAAAATGAGTTATTCCGATTGCGAATAGTAGTATATAACAAGTTCCTTTTGTCAAAATACCTAATCCCAAAGAAAGACCAGACAAGTAAACAGAGGCAATCGAGTATCTTTTAACAAGAACGCTCTGATAATAATAAAAAAGTAGTATAAAAGTTGAGGCTACAATATCATTCTTAGTACTTGATGCCTGCAGAAGTACAGTAGGTAATGAGCACATAAAAACTGCAGAGATGAGCTGTAACCTTTTACTTAAGCCAAACTCTTTACATATCAAAGATAGTGTGACCAATCCTATAATTAAGCTTATCCATTGAACTAAATTGGCAAAAATATCAGATCCTGATAATATTTGAAAATGTAGTATTAGAAATTCACTGAATGGAGCAAGAACATTTTGTCTAGGATTATTAGTTTTAAAAAAAAATATTGCTTTATTTTGTATCCAGTATTCAACTCTAGACATATGATAGGTCATTGAATCCCAATTATTCGGAGGAGATATTAGAGCGATAAAAAGAGTAGTTAGTAGCATAAAGGATATCACTACAAGTAACCATCTATCGGCAGTACTAAAATTTAATTTTTTTAATTTAAATTTTTGTGAGAAGTAAAAACAAACGATTGTAAAAATAATATAGGAAAAAAATATAGATTCATTAGTTACGAAATGAAATAAACTCAAAAATTCAGTAAGAAGGAAAATGAAAAATGAAAATAATAGAAATGAATTTATTAATCCTGTACGCAAGCAATTAGTGAATTTTTGATAGTAGCAAAAAAGGGAAAAAAATGCGATAGGGAAAATTAGAATCAAATTGATTGTTGTGATTTTTTTAGAGCAACAAAAATATTTTTTCCTAAAATGTATTTAAATCCCAAAGCATCTAAAAATCGACTTATCGGGAAAATGAATTTATCATAAAGTTTTAAAAAATTTTTAGAACCTACCCCAAATTTTGTATTCCATCCTAAAATTTGAATAATAAATGAACAAAAAAAACCTATAGAATCAACATAAAACATTTGATCAATTCTAAACCCAGCATCACTTGTAATTTTTAAAATTCTTTTTTTGGAGTATCTTCTAAAATGACCAACTGATCTGTCAAGATCTGAATAGAGTATTTGAAATGCTGGCAGATATAAAACTAATGTACCATTTTTTGTTAATTTAGATTCCAATTGTTTTAATGATTTAACATCATCATAAATGTGCTCTAAAACATTTGAAGAATATATAAAATCATATTGATCTTTTGTTTTATTGATGTCGTTAAAAACTTCAAAACCAATTTTGATTAAAATTGATTTTAAATATTGATCAATTTCAATACAAATTGGACTATTTTTCGTTTTTCTTCTAATAATTTTTGCAAGAGTTCCACACCCTGCTCCAAAATCTAAAATTTTACTCTCATTATTATGAACACTAAGAATTAAATCTACGATATGATTATTGTAATTTTTTAAAGAGGGTTCAATAATTTTTTCTAAATTTTCTCTATCAATGTATAAATTTTTATCTAAATTTTTTTTTGACATTAAAATTTTCTACAATTGTTCAGTTATTAATTTGCTTTTTATTTATAATTGGGCTGAATTTAAATTTTTTATTGTCCCAATAATTTCTTTCCAAAAGATCCAATTCATTTAATTATGTTGATGGCAAAATATTTTATTTTTTTAATATTAATATTTTAATCACTTAATTTGCTATGATGAACTTCAATTTACTTAAATAGAAGGTTGTTTTAACATCTCTATTTGAAAATGTAAAGTATGGATAAACCTAGAACGTTTATCCTATTTTTATAAACAAGCAGGAAAAATATGAGGAGTCTAGAGTAAACATAATCAATACGGGATAGTATTTCTCTACCATTTTCAAGATAATTATTTTGTGAAATATTTTGTTAATAGTTAAAAAAAGAAACTCATTTAGTTAAAATTTATTTCTAAACCTAATTTCCATTTTAATAATCCTGCTAAATTTATTTCTCCAATCGAAATTAATCCATCTGCTTGTATCATTTTAGATAAATCTTTTGCAATATTATCAAGATCAGAATTTTTCAGATTACATTTCAGATAGGCTAATACTTTTTCAAGATTATTAATTTTTTCTGCTACATTTTGTGACTTTAACTTATACAAAGAATTTTTTAAAGCATTTCCTGCCTGTTCTTCAGGAACTTCTGGCCACCGCTTTTTAACAATTTGATACCAAGTATTAAGTTCTTTGATATTGACTTTACCATCAGAATCCATCATAGTTGCAAACAAATACGCTAAATTTTCAATTTTATTCATCTACGAATATATTAACTTTGAAA